>NZ_JBLUOI010000011.1:0-88380 GCF_048059995.1 Metabacillus sp. YM-086
TTCACCAATGGGTGCTTAACGAAGAGAACTCTCGTCCTGTTATAAAAAAAGCACTTGAGTTGGGAATTAACTTTTTTGATACAGCAAATGTGTATTCTCTTGGTACAAGTGAGGAATACCTTGGACGTGCTCTTAAGGATTATGCAAATCGTGATGAAGTTGTTATTGCAACTAAAGTACACGGGCAAATGCATGAGGGTCCAAATGGATCTGGGCTTTCTCGAAAAGCGATTATGAGTGAAATAGATAAGAGTCTTAAGAGACTGGAAAAGGATTATGTAGACCTTTATATTATACATCGCTGGGATTACAATACGCCAATTGAAGAAACAATGGAGGCATTACATGATATTGTAAAGGCTGGAAAGGCTAGATACATCGGCGCTTCTGCCATGTTTGCTTGGCAATTTCAAAAGGCATTACACATAGCGGAGAAAAATGGATGGATAGTGCACTTGCTTGGTTACTACAGAAAGAAACAGTAGTAGCTCCTATTATCGGAGCTACAAAAATATCCCATCTCGAAAATGCCGTTGGTGCTCTAAACATTAATTTAACAGCTGAGGAAGTTGCATTTTTAGAAGAGCCATATGTTCCACACCAAATAGTTGGTCATAATTAATTGAGGCTAATAGCTTCAATTAAAATAAATAAAGCATATCCGATACATTCGGATATGCTTTAAAACGTTATATGAAATCATCTACTTATTAAAGTAATTTAACCAATAACATTATTTAGTACAGGATACCTAATTATAAAAAAACTTATTACCTTTTATTACAAGGAGTTAGATTATAATAAAGATATTTTCATTAATTAATTGTCTGCTATAATAAGGAATAGTTTACTACTTTAAAGGAGTTAGCTAGTATGAGAAAGATCATTAAGTTTGTAAGCGTTATCACTTGTATCATCCTTTTTTACTATACCTTAGATTCAGCTGTAGAAGTATTTAATACGAATTGGCAGTTGCCAAATGAACTACAGGAGGAGCTTACTGATAAAAGAATCGTTTTGATTACTCAAGAGTTAGAAACCCCTTTTTGGGATCAAGTAAGTGCTGGAGCGAAGCAACAGGCAGAAGAAGCAGGAGCAAGACTTGAGATATGGGGGAGTTTTGGCAACAATCAGGAGGATTTTTTAAAACAAATTGAAATAGCGATTTATTCCCAGGTAGATGGGATTATTGTTCAGGGATTGGATACAGAGGAATTTAAGGAGCTAACAAAAGTTAAAGCGTCTTCATATGGTGTGCCAGTTATTACAGTAGCCAATGATGTTCCGATGGCGGAAAGTCTTCGTAGAACGTATGTAGGGTCCGATCAGTTGTTAGCAGGTAGAATGATTGCGGAACAGTTGCTTGCGGATATGGGTGAATCCGGTGAAGTTGTCTTAATGATCGATAGTAGACAGGAATATTACCAAACACAGCGACTAAAAGGGATTCAAGAATACCTCTCCAACTATCCAGACATTGAGCTAATTGAAGCAGAGACGGAAGATACACGAGAGCAGGTAATTGCCACAACGAAGGATTTATTAAATCGGATGCCTTATGTGGATGCCTTTATTACATTAAATGCTAAATTTGCAGATGATTTGGTAGAGGAAATTGACAGACGCTCGAATGTGGAAACATTTTATATCTATTCTTTTGATGATGACCCTAGTTCATTATCTTTATTGGAGCAAGGAAAAATAGATGGAATGATTGAGCAGTCTCCTTTAATGATGGGAGAGCTTAGTGTGAAACTAATGATTAATTGGCTAAATAAAGAGGTATTACCACTGGATTTAGATGGCTATCTTACCGATATACAAATGGTGAAACAGGTGGACGCCCAATGAATAGTATACAGAAGAAAATATGGAGTCTTGTTTTAGTGGCTCTGTTAATAATGGCAGCAACTTGGTTTTCACTTATTCACTATAATCAAAAAATGCTAGACCAATATAACAATATCCTTGAAAGATACTTAGTTTTGAATGAAATAACAATAAAAAGCGAAGATACGGTAACAGCATTAAATAACTATTTACTGATTCCTTCTGAAGATAATTTTAAAGCGGTTTCTCAGAACAAGGAAGACATTCAAACGATGAAAAATGAAGTGGCTAAATTTAAAAATGTGGAGAATGAATTAGCTTTAACAAATTATGTAAACTTAATTAATAGTTTTTTAGAGACAGTTGATTTATCACTTTCTTTTCAGTCAGAGGCTGAAACAGAGTACTCAATGACAGCATTTAATGAAGCGACTCATATATCTAATTATATCTCAGAAATGGCTCTGACTTTAATAGATTTAGAGCTTCAAACATATGATATGTTCTATCGAGATATGATCAGTCAGTCTGAAGAGCTTAAGCAGCTCGGAATTTGGCTACTACTCTTAATTACGGTTGGTCTCTTACTCTTTACCTATTGGTTTTCTCAACGAATAACGAAGCCAGTCGAAAAGTTGACACATGCAGCAAATGAGCTTTCCAAAGGTCGATTCGATTTAAAAGTAGAAGTGAATTCGAGTGATGAAATTGCCTTTTTAGCAAAAATGTTTGATCGAATGCGTGTGAATATTAACAAATTAATATCGGAAATGCATCATCAAGCACAGTTAGAAAATGAATTACAGCAAAGCAGGCTTTTATTAAAGGAAAGTCAACTGCGTAATCTTCAGAGCCAAATTAATCCACATTTTTTGTTTAACACGCTAAATACACTATCTAAAAAAGCCTATATGGAAGGATCCGAAGAAACTAGTGATTTGCTAGTTAGCGTAGCAGGTTTATTACGTTACAATTTAAAGCATTTAGATAAGCCTATGACACTTTATGACGAAGTACATGTAATGAAACAATATATTGAAATTCAAAAAACTAGATATACAGACAGACTTACCTTTCATACGGAAATTGATGAATCTTGCCTTCATATCCTAATTCCTGGCCTTACATTACAGCCACTTGTGGAAAATGCAGTCATATATGCTGTTGAGCCACATGAAGAAGGTGGTATTATTTATTTTCGAATTAAAGATGAAGGAGATCTAGTAACGATAGAAGTGGAAGACAATGGTCCTGGTATGAGTGATGAGAAAATACAAGAAATATATGAAGAAAAGGTCAATACGGCAAATGGACACTCCTCTGGAATTGGTTTAAGTAATGTGATGAAGCGTCTTCGTCTTTTCAATGGAATAGAAGATGTGATGGAGATTGAAAGTAGTCTTGGAAGAGGTACGAAAGTAAGCATAAAGCTTTTGAAAGAAAGGAGACTCGGGGACAAATGACTAACATACTAATTGTAGATGATGAAGAAGTAGAACGTGATGGATTAGAAGCTATACTTAAGAAAAACTTTACGGATATTGTTATTCAACAAGCAAAAAATGGAAGGCTAGCAATTGAGGTTGCAGCAGATTTTCAACCTGACTTAGTGTTCATGGATATTCAAATGCCTGGTATGAATGGTATTGAAGTAATTGAAAAAATGAAGTCCTATCATCCTCGTATGAAATTTATATTAGTAACTGCATACGCTACTTTTGATTACGCTAAGGAAGCCATGAGGCTAGGTGTTGTCGATTATTTGGTGAAACCTAGCCGAATTAAGGAGATCGTTGAAACAGTTGAGAAAGTGCTTAACCAAATAAAGGCTGAACAACAAAGACTAGAGGTGGTTAAGCAGCAGGAAAATACTTTGCAAAAAGCTATGTCCTTATTTGAGACTGATGTCGTAACACAGCTTTTATTTGATCATGTTCATGAAGTTCACTTGGAAGAGCTGCTAGAGATGTTAGACATACAGGCTACAGAGGAAAAGTTTGTAATTAGTCTTATTGTGTCAGACGGTTCTGAAGTCTCTTATTCTATGGTAAGAGAAAAGTTGAGTAAGACAGGCAGTGGTTGGGTAGGTGCTTTGTATGGCCGACAACTGCCGATTATTGTCTTTCGAAAGCAAGAACAATCGTTTCGTGCTCAAGCGACTATGTTGGCTAAAGAGATTTTGTCCTTAAACACTTCCGGTAAAGATACTGGCTGGTTTGTTGGAATTGGAACAGTATACAACTCATTAAGTGAAATTACACATTCATATCAAGAGTCACTAATCGCGACAAGAGATACATCAATTCCACGAAAATTCCAATTTTATGAGGATCTGCCTGCACTTGTCTCAGGATTTGATGAGGAAACAACAAAACAAAGTGAACAGCAATATTTCGACCATATCCGGGGTGGAGAATGGGACGAGATTTTTCAACGAATTGTTACCATAATTGATCGTCTAGAACAAGAAGGGACAATGTTAAATCAAACTCAGCAAAGAGTTATGGAGCTGTTTTGGATTGCCTCCCGCGTATTAAGTGAGATGGGGGTAGAATCAGATGTACCTTTGTATTCTTTCAAATCGACCGATTATCGCCAGTTACGAGCCGAAACACGGCATCTGTTAGATAGGATGCGAGAGTCATATGAGAATCATCTTACTAGCATGGAAGCTGATACGATACAACAAATAAAACAATATATCATTGACCACGCACATGAGGATATATCCTTAGAAGCGGTTGGTAGAGAAGTAGGCTTGAGCCCTATATACATAAGTAAAATTTTTAAAGAGCAGCTTGGGATTAACTATATTAACTTTCTAACAGAGTGTCGCATTGAGAAAGCAAAGAGACTAATGAGAGATCCATTAAAAAGCTTAAAAGAAATAACATTTGAAGTGGGTTATCATGATCCGAATTATTTTAGCAAGGTATTTAAAAAAATCTGTCATTCCTCTCCAAAAGAGTACCGTAAAAACTTGTTATCAAAAGTAGAATAATACAATTGTAGAGGAGCGATTAAAATCAGACAGTTAATTTCTTTAACGAACTTAGGATTGTTGATGCTCGTATTATTCTTCATTCTTCTTGGTTGTGAAGAACAGCAGAATCGAAACAGCGATTCAAAAGCACCATCAAAGACGGGCAGCTATAACTCAAATGATGAACAGTTAGCGGATGATCCAATTAAAATTGGGTTTGCCATGGATACACTAACGGAGGAAAGGTGGGTGAAGGATAGAGATCTTTTCAAAGAATCAGTGGAAGCATTAGGTGCTGAGGTGGAAGTTATGGCCTCACATGGAGATGATGCCTTGCAAATTTGGCAAGCGGAAACGATGATAAGCCAGGGAATTGATTTATTGGTCATTGTTCCACATAACGCTGAATCGACCGCAGCTATTGTAGAAAAAGCACACTCTGCCGGAATTAAGGTAGTATCGTATGATCGCCTCGTAAAGAATGCCGAAGTTGAAATGTATGTTTCCTATGATAATGAGCAGGTTGGTGTCCTTCAGGCGCAGGCGATAACAGAACTTGTTCCTAATGGAAAGTATGTCTATATAGGTGGAGCAGAAACCGATAATAATGCACATATGGCTAAAAAGGGGGTATTTGAAGTACTTCAGCCACTTATTGATAAAGGAGATATTACGGTTGTATTTGATCAGTGGACAAAGGACTGGGTACCAACATATGCAAAAGAAAATATTAGGATTGCCCTAGATGCTAATCATAACGATATTGATGCAGTAATTGCAGCCAATGATGCAACGGCTGGCGCTGTAATTGAAGTACTTGAAGAGCGTGGACTTGCTGGGAAAATACCAGTTGCTGGTCAAGATGCTGATCTAGCAGCTGTTCAGCGTATAGTTGAAGGGAAACAGACGATGACAATCTATAAGCCAATTAAAGAGCTAACAAAGATTGCTGCAGAGCTTGCCTTCAAGCTAGCGAAGGGAGAGGGGATTGAGGAGCTCGGTGAAGTCGTGAAAGTAAACAACGGGAAAATGGAAGTACCATCAATCCTTCTTTCGCCTACCGTTGTTACTCAAACAAATATAGAGGAAACGATTATTGCCGATGGTTTCCACTTGAAGGAAGATGTTTATTTAAAAAAGGATAAGTAAGGGAAGAGGAATGAGATCTCTTTGTATAAATCAAATAGTTTGAAAGAGTAGGAGCTTGGAGTGTTTTCCAAGCTCTTTTTCTGCGTCAAGAATAAAGAGAAGAGATTGAACTAAGTAGTGTAGGTGTGGGGCGAATTTTGTGGTAATTTGTAGAATCGTAGATAAACGGGCAATAATCGTAGATAAATTATAATAATCGAAGATAAAACTCCTGTAATCGAAGATGAACAGTCTAAAATCGAAGATAAATTGAGAACTAGCTTTGTTTGAGTGGTAGATCATGCTCAAATATGCCATAGGTACTTACGCATATCCTAGTCCCTGCACTAGATCCATATCCCTATGTTAAAAAAGTACAGATAGATACCAAAATAGTACTATAAGTAAGTGTTTTCATAACCAATTACGGGTGATATATTTTACTTGTAAGCACTTCCAACAAAGATAAGAGGGGGAAAATAGTAATGAAAAAAGGGTTTAAATTAGCAATGGCCTTATTAGTAGGTATTTTATTTACTTTCGTAGCAGCTTGTAGCAGTGATAGCACTGGAGGCGGCGGCAGTAGTGAAGTAAGTGTTGGGATCGTATTACCAACAAAAGATGAGCCAAGATGGGTTCAAGATGAAGAAAGATTTAAAGCAGCTCTAGCAGATTCTGAATATACGACTGAAATCTTGTTTAGCCAAGGTTCTTCTGCAAAAGAGAAAGAAAACGTAGAAACGTTAATTAGTAAAGGAATCGATGTTCTAATCATCGCACCTCATGATGGTGCAGCTGCAGGTTCTGCAGTAGAATCAGCAAAAAAAGAAGGAATTAAAGTTATTTCTTACGACCGTTTAATTACGGATACAGATGCGGTTGATTATTATGTAACATTTGACAGTGTTGCTGTAGGTGAAGCACAAGGTCAATATTTAGTTGACAATGCAGAGGGTACTGGAATTCCACTTTACTTATTTGCTGGTGCAGCTTCTGATAACAATGCATTCTTATTCTTCGAAGGTGCTTGGAATGTTCTTCAACCAAAAATTGCTGATGGTACATTTGTAATCGCTAACTCTAGTGAAGCAGAAGCGTTAAAAGACAAAGCAACTCTTACTCGCGACGAGTTAGGTAAAATTTTAGGTCAGGTTACAACAAACTGGGATCCAAACGAAGCGAAAAATAAAGCGCAAACAAACTTAACAGCAGCAGGTGCTGACTTAAAAGGTGACGTAGCAATTCTTGCTCCAAACGATGGTACTTCTCGTTCAATCGCTGATGTATTTGCATCAGATGGTGCGGTTTCAAGCTATGTAATCACTGGTCAGGATGCTGAAAAAGCTTCGATTCAATATATCATTGATGATAAACAATCTATGACAGTATTCAAAGATGTTCGTACACTTGTTGAAGATGCAATGGGAATGGCAGTAGACATTCTTGATGGAAATACGCCAGAAACAACTGGAACATATGACAATGGTAGTGTTGATGTAAAAGCAAAACAAACAGATGTAATCGTAGTGAACAAAGAAAATGTAAAAGCTGAATTAGTTGATTCAGGCTACTATGATGCTAGTGAATTTACTGGACTAGAATAATAGAAAAATAGAAGTTTAAGAAATGAGTGTTAGACTTGTGTCTAACACTCATTTGTAAAGTTGTCTTGTTAAGGAGGCAGAAAGATGAGCGATTATATTTTAGAGATGAACCAGATATCAAAAGAATTTACAGGTGTGAAGGCGCTCTCTAATGTCAATTTTAAAGTGGAAAGAGGAGAAATCCACTTTTTAGTAGGTGAAAATGGAGCCGGTAAGTCAACTCTTATGAAGGTGCTTAGCGGTGTATATCCATACGGAAACTACTCAGGAGATATCGTTTTTAACGGTGAAGTTCAAAAGTTTAACAAAATAAGTGATAGCGTAGATGTGGGAATTGTTATTATCTATCAAGAATTGGCTTTATTCCCTGATCTTTCTGTTTACGAAAATATCTTTGCAGGTAATGAGATTCAAAAAGGTGGCGTTGTGAATTGGAACAAAGCCATTGTTGAAGCGAAGAAGATGTTAGACAAAGTTGGTTTAAGAGTAAATCCGGAAATCTTAATTAAAGATTTAGGTGTAGGGAAACAGCAATTAGTGGAAATTGCAAAAGCGTTAAGTAAGAAAGTTAAATTATTAATCTTAGATGAACCAACAGCAGCACTAAATGAAGATGATAGTGAAAATTTATTGCAATTATTATTAGAGTTAAAAAAGCAAGGGATCACATCAATAATGATCTCTCACAAATTAAAAGAGGTAACTGCGATTGCCGATAAGGCAACAGTGTTACGTGATGGTGAAACGATTTGTACGTTAGAAAGATCAAAAGGTGAAATTACCGAGGATGCCATAATCAAAAACATGGTGGGCCGTGAAATAGAAGATATATATCCGAAACGTCCAAAGAAAGCCTTCGGTGAAAATGTTCTTGAACTATCGAACTGGACAGCATATGACCCAAAGCTTGGACGAAATGTTACTAATAACGTGAATTTACACGTAAAGCAGGGAGAAATTGTTGGAATAGCAGGTTTAATGGGATCAGGACGTACAGAGCTTGCATTAAGTATTTTTGGAAACGCTGCAGGCTATAAAATTCAAGGTGATTTATTTATTGAAGGACAGCCTGGGAAATTTAAACACCCAAGTGAAGCCATTAAAGCTGGAATTGCTTATGTAACCGAAGATCGTAAAGGTGACGGATTGTTTTTACAACAAGATATAAAAAGCAATATCTCAATCGGAAACTTGAAAGAGATCTCCAAAAATGGAGTCGTGAATGAAAATGAAGAAAATGTGATTGCCCAGCAATATAGAGAATCTCTAGGGGTTAAAACACCTTCTTTACAACAGCTTGTTGGAAACCTAAGTGGTGGTAATCAGCAGAAGGTATCTTTAGGAAAATGGTTGTTTGTAGGTCCTAAATTATTGATTCTAGATGAACCAACACGAGGAATTGATGTTGGTGCTAAATTTGAAATTTATACAGTAATGAATGAACTGATTAATAGAGGTATGAGTATCATCATGATTTCATCAGAGCTTGGTGAAGTCCTTGGTATGAGCGATCGCGTGTATGTAATGGCTGAGGGTGAAATCAAAGGTGAACTATCGTCAGATGTAGCCAGCCAAGAAAAGATCATGGAACTTGCGACGCAATAGGAGGCAAAAGGTATGAAATATATTAATGAGCTTAAAGGATTAGTAAAGCATAATATTCGTGATTATGGAATGTACATCGCGTTAATTGTCATTATGATCACGTTTCAAATACTTACAAATGGACTCTTCATGTCCTCTCGAAATATTAGTAACTTACTAGATTCAGCAGGATATATTGCGGTTCTAGCTGTGGGTGTTATGCTTGTTATCGTTATTCGACATATTGATTTATCGATCGGATTTTTAGCGGGATTTCTTGGTGCAATAGCAGCCATTCTTTTAATGCAATTTAACATGCCAGTTTTTATCGTCATTCCAATTATTTTAATTCTTGGAATATGTGCTGGTTCGGCTACAGGTTTCTTAGTAGCTAAAGTTGGGATTCCGGCATTCGTTGCAACCTTAGCTGGCTGGTTGATCTATCGTGGTGCTATTTTATTAGCAACAGAAAAATCGGGCACAATCATTGTTGATAATGATGCGTTTAATGCAATTGGTAATGGATATATTCCTTCCATTGCTGAAGTAGGAGGTTTTCATTTACTATCACTACTTCTTGGTTTAGTTGGAATTTTATTTTACATTTATAGTGCAATAACGAATCGTCGAAACAAAATTAAATATGAATTTGATGTTGTATCAAAGCCTATTTTTATCCTGCAATTACTGTTTGTTTCAGGAATAATGGCTTATATTACTTGGTTGCTAGCTGGATACAATGGGTTCTCATGGACGGTTATCATTATTCTTGTTGTTGTTCTTGTGTATCATTTTATTACAACAAAAACAGTAATCGGTCGTCATATTTATTCTGTAGGTAGTAACCCGGAAGCGGCACACCTTACAGGTATTAGCGTAAGCAAAATTACGTTCTTAGTATTCGGTTCAATGGGTATGCTTTCAGCTTTATCTGGTATTTTATTCACAGCTCGTTTACAATCAGCTACTACAACAGCTGGTACATTATTTGAGCTTGATGCGATTGCTGCAGCATTCGTTGGTGGAGTTTCCGCTGCGGGTGGCGTTGGTAAAGTAACAGGAGCAGTTATTGGTGCAATCGTTATGGCGACGTTAACAAATGGTATGAACTTATTAGGTGTTGGAATTGCTCCTCAATACATGATTCGTGGTGGAGTACTTGCACTTGCGGTAATCTTTGACGTTATGACACGTAAACAAAGAGCTTAATAGATGCGGGGAATACCCCTTGTCCATGAGGGACAAGGGGTATTTGTGTATAAAGGGGAAGAGGGTGTAAGTATGAAGAAAAAGCTTTTCTACAGATTAAAGTTCAATTCGATAAGAGCAAAGATACTAGTTGGATTCTCAATTGTCATTTTGTTATCAATCGCTTTTGGAACCTATAATTTTATGGCTTCTAAATCAATTAATTCTGATGCGAAAAATATAATCAACCACCAAATTCCTTTGTTAATTGCTGATGAAACATTAGGTCAAAACATGGCAGAACGAATTGGATATGCAAGAGGTTATGTTTTAACAGGAAAACAAGAATATATTGATCAATTTAATACGTTCACAGAAAAAAGTCGAGTAGTAGAGGAAACAGCGTTAAAAATCAATGACTCAGAGGATTTTGAACAATTAGTAGCAAAAAGCTTAGAATGGGAACAACGTGTTAATGACGAAGTGTTTGCTGTGTACAAAAGTGGAAATGTAGAGTTGGCAAAGGAGAATTTAGAGGGATCTGTTCGGGTAACTGCAAACGAAATCATGAACGGATATCGATATCTCATTAATAATCGAGAAAAAATGATCGAGGTTTCTGGCGAAAATTTACTTTTTAATAATGAATCAAATATTATGGTGGGGATAATCGTGTCTGTTGTTGTTGCTGTTATAGGTATTATTATCGCCATTTTTATATCCTCTATTATATCAAAGCCTATTCAAAAAATTACACACCGAATGGGGTTACTTGCCGAAGGAGACTTAAGCCAAGAGCCAATTGAGACGAAATCTCGAGATGAAATTGGACGATTATTTGCCGCAACCAACCAAATGAGTACGAATATAAAAGGATTGTTAAAAGAAATTCAATTCGTTTCAGAATCTGTTTCTGCGCAAAGTGAAGATCTTTCACAATCTGCATATGAAGTAAAAGAGGGAAGCAGTCAGATCGCTTCAACAATGCAGGTCCTCTCATTAGACTCGGAAGCACAAGCCACAACAACAAGTGATTTAGCATCATCAATGAAGGTTTTTTCCGGTAAGATTAACGAAGCAAGTGTAAGTGGAAAAGAAGTTTATCATTCTTCTCAGCATGTGATCGACTTAACAGAATCGGGAAGTGAATTAATGCTTACGTCTATTCAGCAAATGGGTACGATTCATGGCATTGTAAAAGATGCGGTAGAAAAGGTGAAAACGTTAGAAAAGCAGTCAGGGGAAATTTCTAAACTGGTTGGGGTCATTAAGGAAATCGCAGATCAAACGAACCTACTTGCGTTAAACGCTGCAATTGAAGCGGCTAGGGCGGGAGTACACGGCAAGGGCTTTTCAGTAGTCGCGGATGAAGTGAGAATGCTCGCAGAACAAGTTTCCTTCTCGGTTGCCGATATTACAGGCATTGTAGGAACTATTCAAACTGACTCTACACTTGTCACAGACTCTTTACAGTCAGGTTATCTTGAGGTTGAAAAAGGAACAAATCAAATTAAAGCAACGGGAGAAACCTTTGAGAAGATTAACCAAGCCTTACTAGAAATGACAAAAGGTGTGCAACTCATTTCAGGAAATCTTAGCGCAATTGAGGATAATAGTGATGAGATCAATAAATCAATTGAAGAAATTGCAGCAGTCTCGGAAGGAGCAGCAGCAGGAATTGAACAAACAGCTGCATCGGTGCAACAAACAAGTAGTTCAATGGAGCAGGTTGCGGCAAGTTCAGATCGATTAGCCAAATCAGCTGAAACCTTATACAAACAAGTTGCAAGATTTAAAATTTAAGGTGACGTCTGTTATATAATCTTACCAAATATGTTTGCCATACATTTATCATATTGTATGGTTTTTTTGTGCGTGCTAAGATGATATAAATCTAATTGGAAGTTTATGAGAAATAGAATTAGTTTTCTAGAAAGGTAGGGAAGATTATGCTACAGAAAGAAAGTGTAAAATCGTTAGACGGCCAAACAGCTTCATTACAAAGTTACATTCATTCTTCTGAAAATCAAAAAATGTTATACAAGAGGACATTATTCGTTGTAAGTATTTCACAAATTTTTGGTGGTGCAGGGTTAGCGGCAGGAGTTACTGTGGGAGCACTTCTTGCACAGCAAATGCTTGGTACTGAAGCGTTCGCTGGGCTTCCTTCAGCTTTACTTACTTTAGGTTCAGCAGGTGCCGCTTTATTTGTGGGGAGACTTTCGCAGGCGTTTGGACGTCGAACAGGTCTAACAGCTGGTTTTATGATCGGTGGACTTGGAGCAATAGGAGTCATAATGGCAGCAATCATCAATAGTGTTTTTCTTTTATTTACTTCCCTACTTGTTTATGGAGCAGGATCAGCAACAAATTTACAAGCTCGTTATGCAGGTACTGACTTAGCGAATCGTAAACAGAGAGCAACCGCTATTAGTACTACAATGGTTTTTACAACATTTGGTGCAGTTGCAGGACCAAATTTAGTGAATGTGATGGGGAATTTCGCTCATTCTATTGGCGTTCCTTCTCTTGCTGGTCCTTTCATTTTAGCAGGAGCAGCATACATCTTAGCGGGTGCTGTCCTTTTCATCATGCTTCGCCCTGATCCATTAATCATAGCAAGAATGATAGAAGCAACCAACCTAGAATCTAGTGAAAAAGGAGGCTTGGCTACTCCTGAAAATATAGAAAACAAAAGTGGCATAATTGTTGGTGCAACGATTATGGTGCTAACTCAAATTGTAATGGTAGCTATTATGACAATGACACCAGTTCATATGAGACATCATGGACATAGCTTGGGGGCAGTAGGCCTTGTTATTGGTTTTCATATAGGTGCGATGTATCTCCCATCATTGTTTACAGGTATTCTTGTTGATAAGTTGGGACGTACGGCAATGGCTATTGCTTCTGGAACTACGTTGCTTTTGGCAGGTTTAATAGGAGCATTTGCACCAGGAGATTCTATGGTTCTTTTAGTAATCTCTCTTTCTTTACTTGGATTAGGATGGAACTTTGGGTTGATTAGTGGAACTGCACTTATTGTTGATTCAACTAAAACTTCAACAAGAGCTAAAACTCAAGGTACAGTTGACGTTTTAATTGCATTATCAGGAGCAGCTGGCGGAGCTTTGTCTGGAATGGTTGTGGCAGGTTCTAGTTATCTAACGTTATCACTAGTTGGAGGGGTTTTATCTTTATTACTGATTCCAGTGGTGATTTGGTCACGAAGAGGAGAGAATAGTAGGGCTTTATAAATGGGGAAGGAGGATGAAAATGAATGAACGTGATTGGCATATTTTAAAGGTTCTTTATGAGAAAAAAACATTACAAAAACAGGACAAAGTTTATTTATATCACAACCTCCATTAACAAAAAGAATTCAACAAATAGATAAAGAGTTCGAACTAGCAATTATTAGTCGTGGTACAAAGGGTATACAGTTTACACCTCAAGGAGAATATTTAGCAAAATGTGCTGATGAAATGCTTATATGTATTCGGCACATCAAAGAAACTGTTCAAAATATGAATCAAGAGGTCAGTGGTACTTTGAGGTTAGGGGTTTCGAATTATACGACGAGACATAAGCTTCCAAAACTTTTAAAGCTTTTTCGTGAACAGTTTCCAGGCGTAAACTATAAAGTTACAACGGGGTGGAGTCGGGAAGTTTTCAATTTAGTTTAACCATGATGTACATGTTGGTATTGTTCGTGGGGACTATCATTGGTCAGAATCAAAACATCTTCTTTTTGAGGAAAATATATGTATTGTATCTAAAGATATAATTGAGCTTGAGGACTTGCCATCATTGCCAAGAATAGAGTATGAGACAGATACTGCATTGAAGGCAATCATTGACAATTGGTGGACTGGAAATTTTTCGGTACCTCCTTTATAGGGATGGAAGTGGATAAGGCTGATACATGCAAAGAAATGGTTCTGAACGGTTTAGGGTATGGAATTCTCCCTAGTGTACTAGTTGAAGATCAGCCAAATACATATCTAATGCATTTAAAAAACGAAAAAGGAAAGGCTCTAAAAAGGAAAACATGGATGTTCTACCACAATGAGTCTCTTGAAATGAGGTTGTTAAAGAGTTTGTTGAATTTTTTGGGAAATTGGACTTTAAATATGATATTTAATGAAGGCATGGAGATTTCTGTGCTTTTTTTGTTGTGATTATTCTTTTTTTTGAATACATGACGATAGTTTATTTGTATTTTAATTGATTCAAATTGTTGTCATGTTTTTTCAAATTACTTCTATAGTTGTTTATTTGTCGGAGATTTTGTTTTAGTTGTATTCATCTAATTTCTTTATTCGTTAAAAATTAATCTATATTGCTTTGGAGTAACAGTCATATATTTTTTGAATCCTTTATAAAAATGTGCTTCATCATAGTAGCCTTGACTATCGATAATGTCGTTAAGACGATGAGGCATATTTAGTAGCTTATTTACTGTATATTGTAATCTTACAATTTGACTAAATTGCTTAGGAGAAAATCCAATTTGGTCTTCGAATTTTTTTTGGATATATCGAGCGGAATATCCAGTTTCTGAAGCTAGTTGTTTAATATGAACTAATCCCTCTGTCTCATAAATTTTGTTTAAGCAAAAATGGATAATGTTTTGATTGAAGTAAGCTTGAAGTGGTTGTTTTTTTAGAAAATTTTTGAACCAAACTATTCGTTCATTGAATGTAGTGCAAGTATAGAAATCTTCAAATAAAGAATAATATCCATCTAGCACATCAAATAGAGGTATCTGTTTTTGTTGGATGATTTCTTTAATGGAACATTTAAACATAATGCTGGTTTGTTCTGGATATAATCTCACTCCGAAATGGACAATGTTTGGTTTAAATTGATAGAAACACCGTTCTTCTGGGCTAGTGGCAATAATGGCAAACGGGTCAGAAGGGTCGCAGGAAAATAGTAAATCAATACATCCGTCTGGAATAACAGATAATTCTCCAGATGAGTTTTTGTCTGTTTTGAATTGATAGAATAAGGAGACATCCTGACTTTTTGTACATTTTGGTTTGAATTCCATATAAATTGGACAATGAGCTTCCATTTCAGGTTGGATCGGATTAAAAAAATAACTCCCTGTTATCATTTATGAATCTCCTTTCAACTTGATAAGTCAAATGTAATTCAAACCTCCCGGAAAAACAGAGATTTTGTCACTGAATCTAACATGCTTTTTTAGGATAACCTTCAGTTCGTTCCGTTTTTTACAGTGAAATTCATCAATAATCAATATAAGCTAAGAGAAATCAAATAAGGGAGGAATTATTTATGCAAGTCAATGAACAAATCATTAATACAGTAAAACATCCTTTAGAACCTCTTACAGCTGATGAAATTAATATTGCTGTTAAAACTTTAAAAACGGAGAAAGATTTAAGTGAGCAAGTAAGATTTTCTACGGTTGTGTTAAATGAGCCAGCAAAGGATATTGTGCTTAGCTTTGTAGCGGGTGATCCTTTCGAACGGGAAGCCTTTATCATTGTTTTAGACAATGAAACGGAGAAAACTTATGAAGCTATCGTTTCCATAACCAAGGAAGAGGTCATTAGTTGGACTTATGTTCCTGGAGTTCAACCTGCTGTTATGTTAGATGAATTTGAAGAGTGTGAACAAGTTGTGAAAAACTTTCCTGAATTTCAAGAAGCATTGCTGAAAAGAGGAATTACTAATGTTGATTTAGTGATGGTTGACCCTTGGTCTGCTGGTTATTACGGAATTAAAGAAGATGAAGGAAAGCGGCTTGCTCGAGCAATTTGCTGGGTCCGAAAATTCTCTAGTGACAATGGCTATGCTTATCCTTTAACAGGAATCGTCGTTTATGTTGATCTGAATAAAATGGAGGTTCATCGATTTGAAGACCACGGTGTTCGTCCGATCCCGCCAACGGATGCCAATTATACTCCAGAAACATCAGATAGCATTCAGGTAAGGGAGGACTTAAAGCCATTAGAGATTATTCAACCTGAAGGGCCAAGTTTTGAAATAGATGGACATAATATTAAATGGCAAAAATGGAATATTCGTTTTGGATTTACACCAAGAGAAGGATTAGTGCTTCATACCGTCGGTTACGAAGATAAAGGCAAAATTCGCCCAATATTATACCGTGCAGCTCTATCGGAAATGGTTGTCCCATATGGTGAAGGAACTTTTTCTCATAATACACAAAATGCTTTTGATTGCGGTGAATATGGTTTAGGGCAGCTGGCGAACCCGTTAACGTTAGGTTGTGATTGTTTAGGAGAGATTCGCTATTTTGATGCAGTAATGACAGACAGTAAAGGAAATGTTCGTACCATCCCGAATGCTGTATGTCTGCACGAAGAGGATTATGGGGTAGCATGGAAACATACTGATTGGCGCACAGACCAAGTGGAAGTACGTCGTTCAAGACGATTAGTTCTGTCATTCTTCTGTACAGTAGGGAATTATGATTATGGATTTTATTGGAGTTTCTATCAAGATGGAACGATCGAGAACGAAGTAAAGCTTACGGGAATGTTAAATACAGGAACATATGATGAGAGCGGAAAATCGAAGTATGGCACGGAGATCGCTCCACAGTTAAACGCAACATATCATCAACACTTTTTTAATTATCGATTAGATACGATGTTAGATGGAATAAAGAATTCAGTAGTAGAAGTGAGTACTTTACCTGAGTCAAAAGGTCCTCATAATCCAAATAACAATGCCTTCTATATTGATACGAAGACGTTGAAAACTGAACAAGAAGCACAGCGTACTATTGATTTAGCATCTCAACGTACATGGAAGATCATTAATCCTAATTCCTTAAATGCTGTTGGCACCCCTGTTGGCTACAAAATCCAAGTGGGTGAAAACTGTCTGCCATTTGCAAGTGATGAATCAAGCGTAATGAAAAGGGCTGGCTTTTTGAAAAATCATTTATATGTTACTCAATACGATAAAGATGAAATGTATGCAGCAGGTAACTATCCAAACCAACATAAAGGAGGAGATGGATTACCAAAATATGCTGCAGCAAACAGGAATATAGAAAACGAAGATATTGTTGTTTGGTATACAATGGGGCACCATCACATTACAAGACCAGAGGATTGGCCAGTTATGCCAACTGCATATATCAATTTCCAATTGAAACCAGTCGGCTTCTTTGATCGAAATCCAGCATTAGATTTACCTCGTCCAAAAGCAAAAACATCGGCTTGTCACTCAAATAATGAAGGTTCTAGTTGTCACTAAATAAAATTAGCGGTTCAAAAGATAATTCTTTTGAACCGCTAATTTTTTAAGAGGTGGGAGGGTGTATATGTTTCTAATTGTTAGCTTAATCATGGTCTTGGGATATAGTGCTTATTTTTATAATACAACTCGCAGATTAAATGACAAGATTGCAAGTCCACTAAGTAAATGTGTTCCAATGGCTTTAGGGATGACTAATAGTGTTATAGTTGGATTGGTGATAGCAGCTTGGATACCGAAAATGCTAGCACTCTCTACGATTCTCTCAATCCTTTTAAGTGCGATTATTGCACTATTGATTGGTGTAGCTTTTGGCATAAATGGCATAATTGAAGCACAAGCATCGAGTATGATGGGAGCAATGATGGGGGCAATGTTAGGAGTGATGCTGACACCTGAAGAAATGGTCATCATGATAGCTGCAATCGATTTGTTATATCTTGTAAGTTTTTATTTACTAACTTGGGCTCTAATGAAATCCTTTATTGATAAGTCAGAAACAGTTTTCCCTAGAAGACCAGCAATCTATTACATGGCGTTCGTTTTAAGTGTTAGCATTATCTGCACAATAGGATTCTTACAAGCTACAAGTGATGGAAGTCCTACAGCGGAAGAAGAGATTATCACACATGATGCTAATGAACATCAACATTAAATTTTTTTTGTTTCATTGAAAATATTTAGAAAATGGAGTTGATGTTAAATGGAAAAACTAAAGAAAAAATTAGGGTTTTGGCAGGCATATGCAACAGCTACTGGATTAGTAGTGTCTGGATCAACAATGGTGACACTTGCTTCTAGCATGGGACTAGTTGGCCCAGCATTTATTGTATCGGCATTCATAGCGATGATCATAAGCATTATTATCGCTCTGTCATATGCGGAGTTAGCATCGATTATCCCTGGCTCTGGTATGGTAGGTGACTATACATCTGTTGCGATGGGGAAATTTATGTCTATTATTGCAGTGCTTGGTGGATATTTCGTTTTATCTGTCATGGTTGGAGCAGCAGAAACTATGACAGCAGGGTTTGCAGCGCAATCTCTCTTTCCGAATATAAATGTAACAGTTGTTTCGCTCCTATTATTAACCATATTTCTGGTGATAAATGTATTAGGAGTTGAGATTTTTGGCTCAATTCAAGTTGTTTTGACATTAGGATTAATGATCACTCTATCGGTTATGGGCTTATTTGGACTATTTGATGTCTTTACAGCAACCGCTCAACTACCAGTAGATTTTACATTGAATGGCTGGGGAACTGTTTTTCAATCAATTGCTTTAGGGATTTGGCTGTTTATCGGGATTGAATTTGTTGCACCAATGGTTGAAGAAGTGAAAAATCCTAGTAAAAATATACCAAGAGCGATGATATTTGGCTTGCTTTCTATTTTCGTGGCCGATATGTTATTCGGACTAGCAATTATCCGCTATATCGATCCAAGCATTTTAGTAGGTTCAAGTATCCCGCAAATTGATGGAGCAGGGGCGATGCTAGGTGAAAAAGGTGCAACATGGATGATGATTGTCACTCTATTTGCAGCTGCAAGTTCAATTAATTCCATGTTTGCTGCAGTGCCTCGAATGTTTTATGGTATGGCCAGAGATGGATTACTACCGAAGCAATTTTCCTATCTACACCCTAGATTTAGAACGCCAATGGTAAGCATTATAGCTGTATTCCTTCTCTTTGCCTTGCCACTTTTCTTATTAAAAATGACACCGGAAATGTTTAATATATTAATCTTATCGGCATGTATTACTTGGATCATTTCATATATGATTGCTCAATTAGATGTTATTATTTTAAGAAAACGTTATGCAAATATAGAGCGTCCTTTTAAATCTCCATTCTACCCATATACACAAATTATTGGCATTTTAGCATGTGTGTATTTAATCATTACGATCCATCCTGAAACAGCAGTGAAAATGCAAATTTACGGTCTGGCAGGAAGCTTCTTTATTGGAATTTGTATATATGCTTTCCTTTGGCTTAAATTTAAAAAGCAACCGCTATTTCAACCCGTTGCTTTATCTGAGAAAAGAATTATGATGGATCTCGAAGAAGACAAAGAAGATTATATTCCAACAAGGAAGGCAGAATAACAAAGAAAAAAAGGTGGTTGATCATTAATGAAGTTCTTCGGAGGGATACATGAACGAGCACAGAGGTATTTTCTTATGACAGTAAAAATGTTTCAGCTAAAATCAACTAGAGAAAGTGATTTTGAGTATCATAGTGAAGAGGCTAATGATTTAACATGGCATTTCAAGTTTCTGATAAACAGGAATTTTATTTCAAGAGTATATAAACTATCAGTCTCTTGTGAATTATCTGAGTCTTCCGATAATTGTTTAACAGAAACAATCTCATGGAATTTTCTAAAAAAAGAATGGCAGCCAAAAGGACAGAGCACCTCATATTGTCAATTGTTAAATCAGCATAAACAACTTAAAAAAATTGTTCAGGCAGTTGATTATGAATCGATAGAGATTGGGCAAGTTGGAGGAAAATATCAAATTACAATGGTTCCTATTCCTGGCTCCTATGTTTTTATCTTGCTTCCTCCGTTACAATATTTTGTGAAAATGAAAAAGGAAGAGATGATAAAAATAAAAGAGCTAGCGTACAAGGTTCAAGAGACGATAATAGATTATCAGAAAAAGACAGCAGGTTAAGTCTTGCTTTAGCTACCTCTTAATGCATATGTCTAAACAATTAACCACCCCATTTAACATTTTGTTCAAAATCCTTGGATCATTCCAGTTGGGTTTATGGCAATTAATTATACATTGTCATTTAACCTTTTTTTTGATAAAATCGTTTCATAGCTAACGATTAAATTAATAATCAAGAAGGTGTTTGACATTCATATAAATAACGAAGATGGAGAATTGCTTCCTGAAGAGGTTGATACAATTAGTCAACTAACTAAACTACCACTGGATTCACTCAATTTAGATGCAATTGCTGTTGTGACAAACATATACAGAGTAGCACAAGGGTTAAGAAATAAAATGGAACAAGAAATTCTGTCCCAATACGGAATATCTTGGACTTCATTTTCGATTCTTTATGATTTATGGATTGGTGGCTCTCTAGAAACAAAAAAGCTAGCTGAATCAGCAGGAGTTTCAAAAGCAACAATAAGTAATATCACAAACACATTAGAGAAAAAGGATCTTTGTTATCGAAAAGTTGATCACAGAGATAGGAGAAATACCTTTGTTTTACTCACTGATAAGGGAAAGCAAGTCATTGAGGAGCTCTATCCACGTTTTCATTCAGGAGAGGTTGATATTGTATCAAGTCTCGATGTATCAGAGAAAAAAATGCTTGCTAAGTTACTTAGAAGAGTCATTAGAGAAAATGGATTTTAAAAGTGGATATACAATAAGTGATGAGAGGAAACCTGAGTAGTAGTTATCTCCCTGTTTGCAGAGAGTCGATGGCTGGTGTGAATCGACACATAGATAACACGAATTACATTCCTTGAGCTTTTCTTTGTTACAACGGTAGCAAAGAACGGACGAACCGTTAATCGTCGAGCGGAAGGATATTATTTATTCTTCAATAAGGGTGGTACCGCGTGAAAAAGTCAACCACGTCCCTTCTTAGGGATGTGGTTTTTGTTTGTGAAAAATTAGGAGGAATCATTATGAGTGAATTAATAACGAATTTATCTGAAGAACAATTAAAAGAAGTAAAGAGACAGCTTGCTATTTACTCTCAAGGTGTACAGGAAATTATCCCAACTGAAGAATTGGAACAGAAAATAGCAATATCAATACTTGAAAATCGCCCACTTAAGATAAAACTAGGATTGGACCCTTCAGCGCCGGATGTTCATCTAGGTCATACCGTTGTTCTTAACAAGATGAGACAATTCCAAGAAAATGGCCATATTATTCAGCTGATTATTGGAGACTTTACTGGAAAAATAGGTGACCCAACAGGAAAGTCAGTAGCAAGAAAACAGCTAAAAGATGAAGAAGTAAAACATAATGCTAAAACATACTTTGAGCAGTTTGCAAAAGTGATTGATATAGAAAAAGTTGAATTACACTATAACTCTAAATGGTTATCTCAGCTTAACTTTGAAGATGTTATACAACTAGCAGGTAAAATAACAGTAGCCAGACTTTTAGAGAGAGATGATTTTGAGGAGAGAATTGCCTTTAATAAGCCGATTTCTCTTCATGAATTCTTTTACCCTTTAATGCAAGGCTACGATTCAGTAATGCTGGAATGTGATATTGAGTTAGGTGGTACCGATCAGCATTTTAATATTTTAATGGGCAGACATTTCCAAGAAAAGTATGGAAAAGAAAAGCAGGTTGCATTATTAATGCCATTATTAGAAGGACTTGATGGTGTGGAGAAAATGTCTAAATCAAAGAAAAATTACATTGGAATTGATGAAAGTCCTCAAGAGATGTACGGAAAAGCAATGTCAATTCCAGATGAATTGATGAGTAAATACTTTGAATTAGTAACTGATTTTACACCAGATGAAGTAAAAACAATAAAAGAAGATTTAAAAAGTGACATACTTCATCCAAGAGATGCAAAAATGTTACTTGCTAAAACGATTGTGAGAATGTACCACGGAAAACATGAAGCAGAAAAGGCAGAAGAACATTTTGTTACTGTTTTTCAGAAAGGAACAATGCCTGATGAAATTCCTGTTATGACTTGGAAAGGACAGGATGAGCTATCGATTTTAGATCTAGTTGTTAAGTTAGAACTACTTAGTTCAAAGAGTGAAGTACGAAGAATGATTAACAATAATGGTATTAAATTAAATGGGGAAAAGGTAGAAGATCCTCAATTGGAAGTTTCTGTAACTGACGGATTAATTGTTCAGGTAGGAAAGCGTAAATTTATTAAGATACAAAAGTAACTGATGAAGGCTATTATGTTTGTATAGAAATGAATAATGTTGAACATGCTGCCATGATATCAGGGTAAGGAGCTCTAACCTTCGAAAAGTTTGGAGCTTCTTCTTTGGATTAATTAAATTAAAATATATTAGTTCCCTGTCTTCTTGAATTGTTGAATATACATAAGGAAATTAATGTTTGCTATAATAAAGTCAAGCCAAATATTGGAGGTATTTGAATTGGATAGTAAAATTCAGGCGGAAATAATAAATTTTCTAGTAGAAATGATTTCTCCAAATTTAATATATATATATTTGGTTCGACATTAAAAGGAACTGCGAATAAGAATAGTGATGTTGATATAGCATATCTTTCTGATCAAAAGATGGATGAATACGAAACCTTTATGTTAGCTCAAGAAATAGCTAGTAAGATAAATATTGATGTAGATTTAATTGATTTAAAGAAAGCTTCAACAGTATTTCAAAGTCAAGTTGTTAGTACAGGTAAGGTTATCTACTGTTTAAATGATGAAGTAAGAATGAATTTTGAAATGAAGACCCTAAAAATGTATGCAAAATTAAATGAGGAACGGCAAGGTATTATTGATAAAGTAGTGGAAAGTGGGTCTGTTTTCCATGAAGAATGAATAAATAAGTATAGTTGAACGATGTGTAAAACGAGTTTGTGAAAAATATGAAAGTAATCATGAAAATCTAAAAAACTTTACAAAACAAGACTCTATTATTCTCAACCTGCAACGTGCGTGTGAAGCAAGTATTGATTTGGCAATGCATATAGTTGCTGAAAAGAAACTTGGTTTACCACAAAGCAGCCGAGAAGCTTTTACTTTACTGGAAAAGGCAAAATATCATTACTCCCTCCCTTGAACAAAAAATGAAAGCAATGGTTGTATTTAGAAATGTTGCTATTCATGATTACCAAGAGATAAACTTAGTTATCTTACAAAAAATTGTTGAAGAACATCTACTAGATTTTACGGACTATACTAAAACCATATTACGATAAATATTACTTTTATTATTATAGTAAAACTTCTAATTGAAGGTTAAACAGATGTAAATGAAACGTCATAAAACTCCTTTATGCAAAAGGGGGTGAGACGTTTTATTTTTTTGTATCTGTAAACTATGGTGAAACGAAATTATCAGGCACAGTTCGAATGTTGATGCGTACATTAACTGTTGATTTAATGAAAAGATACGTGTCGTTAAACGATACGTGGACAAAAAGAACAAGAAAAAGAAAACAAATAAAGATCTAACCCCTTATTTAGAGATAAATTCAGGTGACCTAAATTCTCACCTTGAATTTTCTTAAATGAGAGTTATGAATTCGAAATATGATCTCTTTACAAAAAAACTTATTATTTTTTGAGAAACGCTACTCTAATCCTATTTTTAAATATATGTAGTTTGAAAAACACAAAGAAAGGGTAAGAGTTATCATAGCAAAATAAAAATTTCATTTGATTTCTCCCTCTTAATATGGAAACATTTGCAAATGTGTCTCTCCAAATTAAGCTTTTCTACCATGATTAGAAATTATATTGCGATTTGCATTAATATGCAGTCGATATAAGTCAAAAGGTTTAAATATCCTTTATCGAGCCGGAGTTTAACAAAAATTTATAATAATAATACTGGTTCATGTATATTTATAAACATTTTAATCTATAAAAATTTGCGATATGTCTTAAGCTAGGACATAATTAATATTTGAAAATATCATATGAGGTGAAAATTTGTGAACAAAGTTAGTTCAGTTTTTTGGTACGCACTTGCTATTTGTGTTGTACTAGTTGTTTGGGGAGCGGTGGCTCCAGAGCATTTACAGACTTTGACGTCAAATCTAACGTCGTATATATCAGAAGCATTTGGGTGGTACTATTTATTACTTATCATGTTGCTGCTAGCTTTCTGTATATATTTAATGTTTTCCAGGTTTGGGAAAATCAAATTGGGTAAAGAAGATGAGAAACCGGAATTTAGTACACTTAGCTGGTTCGCTATGTTATTTAGTGCAGGAATGGGGATGGGATTGGTTTTTTGGACGACTGCTGAACCTATTTCTCATGCATTTAAAAGTCCGCCAAGATTTGAACCTGGTTCTGATGAGGCGATTAAACAATCATTGCAATATTCCTTTTTTCATTGGGGAGTTCACGCTTGGGCAGTATATGGCGTTGTTGCTTTAGTTTTAGCTTACTTTAAGTTTCGTAAAGGATATCCTGGATTAATAAGTGCAACACTTATACCTATATTCGGCGAAAGAAGAATGCGTGGTATGCTGGGGAAATTAATTGATACTCTTGCAATCTTCGCTACAGTCGTAGGTGTCGCTTCCACTCTTGGTTTCGGTTCAGCGCAAATTAATGGTGGATTAGCTTATCTATTTGATACGCCAAACAATTATGGGATGCAGTTATTAATTCTTGCCATTTCAACCGTACTGTTTATCTTTTCTGCATGGTCTGGAATTGGAAAAGGGATAAAATATTTGAGTAATATCAATATGGGTCTTGGTTTTGCTCTTCTGTTGATCCTTTTCATTGTAGGACCAACATTGTATATCTTGAATATGTTTACAACAACACTTGGTGGATATATTACAAATTTCTTTGATATGAGTTTCCGCCTGTCTCCACTAAATGAAGATGGTCGTTCGTGGATTGATGGTTGGACAATTTTTTATTGGGCATGGTGGGTTTCCTGGGCACCTTTTGTAGGGATCTTTATAGCTCGCGTGTCTAAGGGAAGAACTGTTAAGGAATTTTTACTAGGTGTTCTTATTGTCCCGGCACTCGTTTGCTTTATCTTTTTTGCCGTATTCGGTGTATCAGCCTTGAATATCGAGCAAAATGGAATTGATGCTATTTCCAAATACTCTCTTGAAACGACTACATTTGGGGTTCTCCAGCATTACCCACTTGGGGATTTTATGGCATTATTAACGATCGTAGTTATTGCTATCTTTTTTATTACATCAGCCGATTCAGCAACATTCGTTCTAGGTATGTTAAGTACAGGGGGATCCATTAATCCAGCAAATCCGGTTAAGGTTACTTGGGGTCTTGCAATGTCTGCGATGGCAGCTATTATTGTTTACTTTGGCGGCACACAGGGGCTGCAGAATATGCTGATTATAGCTGCTCTTCCGTTTTCTGTCATCATGATTCTGATGGGTACTTCATTTTATAAAGCAGCCCATCACGAAACTGAAAAAAAGAGAAAACTAAAAGAAAAGAATAAAAAGGAACAAACCAAGAATCCAATAGTAAGCTAAAGACTTATCGAAAGCACCCTTGAAACTTAGTAAGGGTGGCTTTTTGGTGTTAGTTGATGCTTTTCGGTAACGTAAGGTTTACTTGTTTTCCTGAAATATTATGTGGCGATGGAACTGTTTTTCTCTGGATCAAAAATTGAAATCACTGATTTACCACCCGATGATGCAGATTCTTTTAAAGAAATTTTAGATGGTATAATTGGCTTTAATAAAACGTTAGAAAATAATCGTAAGGCCCCGAAAAAGAAGTTTGGTTTTATTCGTTTTTTACTTTTTATTGGTATTGCTGTTTTAACAGGTTATCTAGTTGGGCCACAGTTTCAGGTAGTTGAGGTATATGATGAAGTAATAACAAATGCTCTGTCTAAAGAAGAAGGCGAAAATATTAAACAATAAGTTATCCAAGAAGAAAAATGTTCGTTTTTTGATTTAATAGCAATTATTATGAAATTAACTCAGTTAAAGGGGAAATAATAAATAACTCAAATAAGGAATACCGCTACATAAGTATTGATGTACAATTTTATGATAAAAAGGGATCGATCGTAGACAGTCAAATTGAATATATTTATGACTTAAAGCCTGGTGGATCATGGAATTTAGAAACATACTCAATCAGTGAGTATGCAGACAGTTTTAAAGTTGTGGGTGTGTATGCAGAAGAGGTAGAGTAAGTAATTTCTGTACGAAATGCAGGGAGTACAACAAAACACCTATTCCAAGTTGATAAAAACAATTAGGAAGACCTATGCGGTTAGCATAGGCCTTTTTAAATATCCCTAGAGTTTTTATCCTAAAACATGCGATGTGCCTTTGCATTTCCTCTTGCTCTAATGGTATTTTGTGTAACTTGTGTTTCACCATTTACTTGAGAATTTAAATGCTTACGACTTGTCCATCTATGGTGAAATAACTGAGATTGTTGATCTAATTGATCTTTGTAGCTCATTATTTTATCACCTCGTGTTAGGATAATGATATTCAAGGGAATATCACTATATATCTTTTGCGGTAAGGATAGAAATTATGTATGGGTTTTAGGTTTATTACCTTCAAAACGAAATGCTGAGTAAAGCAAGAAATAAAGTTTATAATATAAATGATCGGACCTCCATAATGATATTGCGAAATGTGTAGAATTTTGCAGAAACGCGGATAAAATGAAATAATCGC
The DNA here is from genome assembly GCF_048059995.1 of Metabacillus sp. YM-086. NCBI lineage: Bacteria > Bacillati > Bacillota > Bacilli > Caryophanales > Bacillaceae > Metabacillus > Metabacillus sp. YM-086. The sequence continues at coordinate 26,948 of NZ_JBLUOI010000011.1, forward strand.
AGATAAAACTCTAAAATCGCGGATAAAGTGTTCAGAATCGCAGATAAACCCTTCAAAATCGCAGATAAATTTATATTTAACATAAAACGGTCTGAATTTTTCTCAGCAGTGCATTTAAAATGACCTGATTTCATGTTAATAATAAGAAAAAACATCAATTCTTGGAGAAGTTGATGTTTTTTCTTTCATATATATATAATAACTTTTTTGTATGATGATATTTTGAAGTTGCATATTGTCCTTATGAAGTATGCATAACAGGTGATTAGTTTTACTCCTTGTCCTTTTTTATAGGAATAAAATCTAAAATTTCCTTTGTTTCAAAGCTGTCGATGAGTCTGTTCTGCCATTCGTAATATTTCATTCTCTCCTCGAGCTTTTTGATATCTTTTTTGGCATGCTCTCGATTTTCTTCAGTAGTATCTGGATCAGCGATGATCTCCTGTAAGGTAGCTATGGATTTTTCCATCGCGCTGCTATTCGCTGTAATAGCCGTTCTCCATTTAATCGAGAAAAAGTCAAAAAAGCATTGATACCAATCTTCTTTGATTGTGTACAAATCTTTTCTTTCACCTTTTACCCAAACCTTTTCCACCATATTTAAATCGAGTAAGCTTCTAACCGAATTACTCATACTTGTTTTACTCATGCCAAGTTCTTCCTTCATATCATCAAGAGTAAGCGGTTTATCTGAAAAGAATAGGAGTCCGTATAATCTTCCAGCAGAAGGTGTAATGCCATAAAGGTTCATATTTTGAGCAATTGCATCTATAACAACATTTCTGGTTCTTTCTAAAGTTTCATTGTCTTTCAAATAAATTCACATCCTAAAATGTTTTTCTTCATATTTTAATTCTACACTACCCATTAATAAATGAAATGTAAAGGTCTCCTTTATAAAAGAATAGGGAGCATTTAGGAGTATTTATAAGCAATTATTGCATGTAGTGCGTTCAGTTATTTCTGTACGTATTATACAAACAATAAACAATATATATACTGTTTGAACTATATAGAATTATCAGTTTATAATTAAGAAGTCCTAAGAGACAGATAAAAAGAGGTGGAAGAATGGAAGAAAATCATATAAAGATTAAAGTCAGTGATGTGACCAAGATTTTTGGGAAATCATCAAAAAAGGCTTTGCAATTAGTCAAAGAAGGAAAATCAAAGGAACAAATATTAAAGGAAACAGGCTCAACAGTCGGGGTTAACCGGGCATCCTTTGAAGTAAAATCAGGTGAAATCTTCGTCATTATGGGTTTATCCGGAAGTGGTAAATCTACATTAGTTCGATTGCTTAATCGTCTAATTGAACCAACATTAGGGCAAGTTCAAATAGATGGTAAAGATGTAGTGAAGATGAATAAGGAAGAATTAAGGGAAGTAAGAAGAAAGAAAATAAGTATGGTTTTTCAAAAGTTTGCGTTATTTCCACATAAAACTGTCCTTGAAAATACGGAATATGGATTAGAAATTCAAGGTGTAGTTAAGGAAGAAAGAAGTAAAAAAGCCTTAGAGGCACTAGAACTAGTTGGATTAAAGGGCTATGAAAATCAATACCCTAGTCAGCTAAGTGGTGGAATGCAGCAGCGTGTTGGACTGGCGAGAGCACTGGCAAATGATCCTGATGTACTTTTAATGGATGAAGCTTTTAGCGCATTGGATCCATTGATTCGAAAAGACATGCAGGATGAGTTGCTAGAGTTACAATCTAATATGGAGAAGACAATTGTCTTTATTACCCATGATTTAGATGAAGCCCTTCGTATTGGGGACAGAATTGCTCTTATGAAGGATGGTAACATCGTACAGATCGGAACACCTGAAGAAATATTAATGAGTCCTTCTAACGAATATGTTGAAAGATTCGTAGAAGACGTTGATCTTTCGAAGGTACTAACGGCACAACATGTGATGAAGCGGGCAGAAACCGTTCAAATCGATAAGGGTCCACGTGTTGCCCTTAAATTAATGAAAACATTAGGTATTTCATCTATATATGTTGTAGATAAACAGCAGAAGCTTCTTGGTGTGATTACGGCAAAAGATGCATCAAAAGCGGCTGAACAAAATCAGTCATTAGAATCTTTCCTAGAAAAAGATATAACAGTTGTTGGAACGGAAACGTTATTAATTGATTTATTTGAAAAAGTATCTTCTGCAAGTATTCCTGTTGCAGTTACAGATGAAAAAAATCGATTAAAAGGAATCCTGATTAAGGGTGCTGTAATTGGTGCACTCACAGGTAACGAACAATATATTAATGAGGTTGTTGAACCTGAAGCACCCCACGCTAAGGAGGTGATGTAAGATGGAAGGAATGTTACCGAAGCTTCCCTTAGCTGATTGGATTGATGCTTTAGTTGATTGGATGACAAATACCTTTGGTGGTTTATTTGATGGTATTTCTACTGGGGTAGACTTTTTTGTTGAAGGAATTGTTGCAGGTTTAGGCTTTATCCCTTCTATTATATTAATTATTCTTTTGAGTTTACTAGCTTGGAAGGTTTGTAATATAAGAATTGCTTTATTTGCATTATTAGGCTTATTTCTTATTGATAACTTAGGATATTGGGAAGAAATGTTAGAAACACTCGCTCTTGTTTTGACAGCGGTATTGATTTCTGTTGTGATTGGAATTCCAGTTGGTATATGGGCATCACAAAGTGAAAGAGTAAGACAATTCGTTACACCAGTACTTGATTTAATGCAAACGATGCCAGCATTCGTTTATTTACTACCAGCCATCTTTTTCTTCAGTATCGGGGTTGTACCAGGGGTTGTGGCATCTGTTATTTTTGCTATGCCACCAACCATTCGTTTAACGGTATTAGGAATTAAGCAAGTACCAGCAGATTTAATTGAGGCAACAGAAGCATTTGGTTCTACAACGAAGCAAAGACTTTTAAAGGTGCAACTGCCACTAGCCATGCCAACAATTATGGCCGGGATTAATCAAAGTATCATGCTAGCTTTATCTATGGTTGTTATTGCATCTATGGTTGGAGCTCCTGGGCTTGGTACAGAGGTTTATCGTGCTGTTACACAAATAAAAACAGGTGTAGGGTTTGAAGCTGGTTTGGCAATCGTTGTAATTGCAATTTTGCTAGACCGCATCACTCAAAATATAGGTAAGAAAAAAGAAGGGGGAACAGTTTAATGTTTAAAAAATTACTAGGAGTTACTTCGGCATTAACACTAACGCTAGGTTTAGCAGCGTGCGGAGGAAATGAAACAAGTGGATCAGAATCTTCAGAGTCAGAAGGTTCAACAGCATCTGTAGGAGAACAAGTAGACTATGAAATTGTGGGTATTGATCCAGGTGCGGGACTTATGAAATTGACTATTAATGAAGTATTACCAGAATACGGTCTAGATGATTGGGAAGTAGTAGAGGGTTCAGGTGCAGCTATGACTGCCGCTTTGAAAAAAGCATACGATAATGAGGAGCCAATTATCGTTACAGGCTGGAGTCCACACTGGAAATTTGCAAGCTATGACTTAAAATACTTAGAAGATCCAAAAGGTATTTATGGTGGAGCTGAAGATGTTAACACGATTGTTCGTCTTGGCTTAAAGGAAGATCAACCTGATGCTTATAAGCTTCTTGATCAATTTAACTGGAAACCAGAACATATTGAAACAGTGATGAATTTAATTCAAGAAGGAAACGAACCGGCCGAAGCAGCTGAACAATGGGTAAGCGAAAATGAAGAAATAGTTAGCGCTTGGACTGAAGGTGTTAACGAGGTTGACGGAGAAGAGTTAAAGCTTCTTTATGTAGCATGGGATGATGTAATCGCAGCTTCACATGTTGTAGAAAATGTACTTGAAAGTGTTGGTTATGAAGTTGAATTAGTTCAAGTTGATGCAGGTCCAATGTGGGCTGGTATTGCTGATGGAAGCGGAGATGCAATGGTAGGTGCATGGCTACCAACGACTCACGCTGATTATTATGCTGAGTACGACGGAAAGTTTGAAGACCTAGGTGCAAACCTTTCTGGAACAAAGTTAGGGTTAGTTGTACCTGCATATATGGATATTGATTCAATTGAAGATTTAAAAGAATAAATTGATACCAAGAAAAGATAGCTAGAAGTATTAGCTATCTTTTTTCTTATATGCCATTTTCAGGAGGTGAAGTGGAGGGCACTTAAAATGATTTTAATCAAAGACATATATAATAGTAGAAACTCGGAGTGAACTAAGGGGAAATCCAGAGGATAGCTAAGCAGAAAGGTTTTTAAAAACACCTTTCTGCTACAAATCATTATTCTAGGTTAGCATGTCTACTAAACATAGAGTTAGAATTTACCCCTTCTAATTCCATATATCTTAAGATTGAAGAATCAAAAAACAGCAACAACGTTTGTTCGAATAGTGAAGCCATTGGTTGGATGGTCTGATATTTACTAGCTGCCTGATCCTTAGGAGAACCCGGCATTTTAACAACGATATCAGCTAGCTTTCCAATTGTGGATTCAGGATTTATTGTTACAACAGCTAGTTTAGCTCCATAACCTTTTGCTTTCTCAGCCATCGAGACTAAGCTTTTTGTTTCTCCTGAGCCTGAAGCAATTATAAGTAAATCATTTTCGGTGATATTAGCAGTAACTGTTTCACAAACAACATATGAATCAATCCCCATATGCATCATTCTCATTGCAAATGATTTTCCCATAAAACCTGATCGCCCTGCACCTGCAACAAATACCTTTTTCGAAGACCTAATTGCTTTAACTAGACTCTCAGAATCCGCGTCGGTTATGTATTGTAAAGAATGATTTAATTCTTCCAATACCTTTGATAGAAAATAAGAAGTTTTCATGTGTACATCCTTTATTATACTAAAGTGGCTTTTTTTACTAATTTTTGCATTTCTGCTGCAACAGCTTTTTTATCATCTTTACCTGTGATTCCGCCACCAACAATAACTAAATCGGGTTGGGCTTCAATAACTTCAGGTAGTGTTTCTAACTTAATTCCGCCTGCCACAGCTGTTTTTGCGTTTGAAACTACACTTTGATTTTGCGTAGTTGCTCAAAAGAATTTTCTCCTGCTGCTTGAAGATCATATCTTGTATGTACACAAATATAGTCAACTCCAAGAACATCAATCTCTTTGGCACGTTGTTCAATATCTTTGACGTTAATCATATCGACTAAAATTTTAGTTCCATGTTTTTTTGCTTCTTCAACAGCACCTTTAATTGTTGCATCATCTGTTGCACCAAGAATGGTTACAATTCCAGCACCTGCTTCAGAGGCTTTCATAACTTCATAGCCACCAGCATCCATTACTTTTAAATCTGCTAAAACAGTAAGAGAAGGGAAGGCTTCTTTTACTTCTTTTACTGCTCGTAGTCCTTCGTTAATGACAACTGGAGTTCCGATTTCAACAATATCAATGAAGTCCTGAACTTCACCTACTATTTGTTTTGCTTCTTCAATATTCACTAAATCTAATGCTAGTTGTAATTCCATTACTATTCCTCCTTAACTTTAATTGTTTGTATTTAATTACAGTTTTGATTATAGTTTAATTGTCAAAAAAGATAGTACGCACTTTTAAATCATATAGTGTATAAAAGTATACTATTTGATTTTTTAAGTACGAAAGGGAGGAACATAATGAGCCGGTTTGACGAGAAAACATTTAACTGTGAAAAAGAACTAACTTTAAACGTTATTGGTGGGAAATGGAAGTTGTTAATTATGTGGAATCTAGGAAAAGATGGCACACTTCGCTTTAATCAATTAAAATCATTAATTCCTGGTATTACTCAACGGATGCTAGTTAACCAACTAAGAGAACTTGAGGAAGATTTAATTGTTCATCGTGAAGTATACCCAGTTGTACCACCGAAAGTAGAATATTCTCTTACTGAGCAGGGTAAGACATTAATGCCGATCTTGGAGTCAATGTATGAATGGGGTAAGGATTACCGAAAAAAATATTTAGAACACACTACATTCACAGAAGATACTACTAAATAATTATCTAAAAGAGTACTAGGTAATGAAATTCGTTACGTAGTATATTTTTTGACTTTATTATAAGAAAAAGCTGTTTTTTAAAAACAGTGTTAAATCTAAAATACCTTTTGTTCAGGATGCTAGATATGGAGTAAAATTAAGGCTTGGCCTTAGGAATCGACAGTATCATTCTTGTAAATTTCAAATACTATTTACCTGAAGCTTGGTCCCGCCTTAATTTGGCTTTTGGACCTTTAAAATCGATAACATTGAAGAAGTAAATTGAACGAAATTAAGTGGTACTCTGAAATAGGAGATTTTTTTCGTGGATGATAAAACTTACTTGTAGTTTACTAAAAACAATATTAGCATTTAGTTTTCATTCTTCTATTGTAAATTTAATGTAAAGATTTTATTAAGGTATTGTAAATTCAGTGTAAAGTTATTTTCAATTCATCTTCACATTGTTAATATAAATTAGTGTTTTGAATAATTTTTACTATTTAGGAGTGACTTCAACATTGGAAATTAACTATCAGGAAATGCTCTTTCAATTTTTAGGAGGACTTGGAATTTTCCTTTTCGGAATAAAATATATGGGAGACGGATTGCAGTCCGCTGCAGGAGATCGATTAAAAGATATACTTGACCGTACCACGACAAATCCTTTTATGGGTGTGTTAGCTGGTTTACTTGTAACTGTTCTTATTCAATCTAGCTCTGGTACAACGGCTTTAACTGTTGGACTAGTAAGTGCTGGGTTTATGACATTAAGACAAGCAATAGGTGTCATTATGGGGGCAAATATTGGGACAACCGTAACAGCATTTATCATTGGTATTGATGTTGGTGCCTATGCCTTACCTATCATCGCTCTTGGTGCGTTTTGTATTTTCTTTTTTAAAAAGAAGGCAATTACTTCATTTGGACAAGTTGCTTTTGGATTTGGATCACTCTTCTTTGGTTTAGAATTGATGAGTGGAGGAATGAAACCATTAAGGTCACTAGAAGCTTTTCATGATTTAACAGTAAGTATGGCTAGTAATCCGATTTTAGGTGTCCTAGTTGGTACCATCTTTACGGTTATTGTTCAAAGTTCAAGTGCAACAATCGGTATTTTGCAGGAATTATTCTCACAGAATGCAATTAGTTTAAATGCTGCGTTACCTGTATTATTTGGAGATAATATTGGGACTACGATCACAGCAGTGCTTGCGTCTATTGGAGCTTCAATTGCTGCGAGAAGAGCTGCCTTTGTACACGTTTTATTCAACTTGATAGGAACTGTAATCTTTTTAATTCTATTAATTCCTTTCACATACTTAATTACTTACTTACAAGATACATTAAGTTTAAATCCAGCGATGACAATTGCTTTTGCTCATGGAACATTCAATATTTCAAATACAATTATTCAGTTTCCATTTATTTTTGCTTTAGCATGGTTAGTAACAAAACTTATTCCTGGTGAAGATAAATATATTGATACGAAGCCGCAACATTTAAACCCAACCTTGATTGAACATTCACCATCTATTGCTTTAGGACAAGCTAAAGAAGAGTTAAAAAGAATGGGGGAATTTACAGTAAATGGTCTAGATGAGGCATTTCAATATTTAAACCTAGGCGAAAAGAAACATGCTGAGAATGCTCTTCAATATGAAGTAGGAATTAATAATTTAGATAAAAAAATCACGAATTACTTACTTGAAATATCAGCAAAGGCACTATCAGTAAAAGAAAGAGATGAGTTTTCAAACATAGCCGATTCTATAAGGGATATGGAACGAATTGGTGATCACATGGAAAACATCGTTGAACTTGTTGATTTTAAAATTAACAAAAAAGTTAATCTATCTAACGATGCAACAAATGAATTAAAGGAAATGTATGAATTCACGTTAGTTACATTAGAAACGGCTTATTCAGCCTTCTTTGAAAATGATGTAGAAAAGGCTAAAGAGGTGTTATCTCGTGAAAATGAGATAGACAAGATGGAGAGAGTTCTTAGAAAAAAACACATCATGCGATTAAACGAAAGACAATGCTCTGGTGATGCAGGGATAGTGTTTGTTGATATAATAAGCAACTTAGAAAGAATTGCGGATCATTCAGTTAATATAGCTGAGACAATATTAACTGTCGAATCGAACTAAATAACCATTCATAACTATAAGGGGCTGATTCAGGTTGAATCAGCCCCTTTAGTTTTTGAGAAAATAAATTAGTATATGTAACACCATTTATTTGTAGAAAGTTAATTTCTAAGAATAGTCTAGCTTATTTACAGAAGATATGTTTCCCGATTTGTTTAATTTGCGGTCTTCCCCAGATCCAGCTACTTGTTGCAGTATCAGGATTGAAATAATAAACCGCATTTCCTGTTGGATCCCATCCATTAATAGCATCAAGTACAGCTTTTTTTGAGGTTTCATTAGGAGTTAGCCAGATTTGGCCATCAGCAACCGCGGTAAAAGCTAACGGTTCAAAGATAACACCTGAAACAGTATTAGGAAATGTCTGGCTCTCAACACGGTTTAAAATAACAGCAGCCACCGCTACTTGCCCAATATAAGGTTCCCCTCGTGATTCACCATGAACAGCGTTTGCCATAAGTTGAATATCATTTTGAGAATATCCAGCAGGAATATTGATAGCTGTTGATTTTTTAGCTTGAGCAGCCCCTTTGGAGTAATCATATTTCGTTACTTTAACAAGCTTTTGCCTCGTTTTTAAACCTGCTTTTCCATCAACAGTAAGACCAAATTCAGATTGGAAATTTCGAAGTGCCCGGTATGTCCCCCAGCCAAAAGCACCATCAATTTCTCCTTTGTAAAAGCCTATATACTTTAGGCGAGATTGCAATTCAATGACATCATCGCCTACTGCCCCCCGTTGTATAACCTGATTTGTAAAGGCGTTAGTATTACTTTCCTGGAGTGTTAAAATCATTCCACTTATAAGAATAACTAATAGGATAAATGTATGTTTCTGCTTTTTCGAATCGCGCATATTTTCCTCCTGTCACCAACATATTGTTATTTTTTGTTTGGAGTAAATTTTTATACAATATATGGATCAAGCAGTTATAAAAAAGTGAGTAGTCATAAAACAAAACAAGTTCATTAATATTAAAAGTGCATATTTAGCAGGAGTACGCATTAAATTGAGTCCACCACAAAAAAGGGAAACTCCATAATGAGCTCCCTTAAATTTCAATAAAATTATAAGTAATCTTTATTTAATGGATAAAGCGATGTTTTTTAAGTTCTCAATGATTGATGGTTTACTTTCACCACAATAGAAAGATGTAACTAATTCATAGCACGTATCTTTATCTATTAAATAGCAGCGGTGTGTTCCCATGTCATAGACAAAGTGAAATTGCTCTGCACCTTTTTTGCCATCAAAGACTTTATATTGTTCGAGTCCAAATAACTCACGAGCCCCATCTTGAGCCAAGACAAGAAACTCATCTCTCGTTACTTCTCTTATTGCTACTAATCCCATTGCTTCATTCATTTTAAAACCTCCAATATATTAACTAATTTACCTATACATTATTTTGCAAAGAAGTACACATTTACTAACTATATAAGTCGTTACAGAATATTATGCTTTATAGTACTTGCTATAAAATTTTATCATAATTTACTTTTTAATGATACTTATTTTATAATAATTATAAAATTATATTTATTATAGAAGTTCAAGGAAGGGAATTAGTGTTTTATTAGTAGGAAATACAAAAATGTCGGAAATTTAGTAGCAAACGAGATCTTTTAATGAGGCGGAAACGCGTTATCTGATATGGAAGGGAAGGAGATTAATTTGGAAATGTTTATAACTGTTCTTATATAAATAGATTATCATCATTTGAGATACTTATTAACTTTTGATATTGAAGAATTAATTCATCTAACTTTTGACTTTGAGAAATAGTTAAAGGGTGGTTTAGGCCATTGGCTAAACCTATTGCAATTAATTCTTTTTTGTGGAAGTTTATTCTATTAATTAATTCATTTTTTTCATTAGAATATCTAGAGATTGAACTATTCAACAGTATAACTCCTTTAATTGAAGATAAATGGTATCGAAATATTATTTTACAAATAAATACTAAAATTGTAAATTAATATATGACTAAATGATAGAATTTAATTTCCTCTTTATTCAAAAATAAATATTTTTTATAGGAAAATCGATATTAAAGGAAGAAAATGTAGTCATCTTGATAGAGATAAATTCATAAATCATATTCCCATAATCCAAGCTGTCCTTTAGCAGGGATATATCGGTCCAACATTTTCATATCTTTAACAATCCAAGCATAATTTCCTTCTCGATAGTCACCTAGGAAATAGTCATTACCTGATACAATTGTCCCATCTTCTAAAATTGCCCATGACTGATTATTTTCAGTTACCTTTAAACAATTTTCAAGCGAACAGACAGCGATAATCGAGCCAGCTGTAAGAGTATCGTTTGTTAATCCATGATTATTTAGCATTGCCTTAATTGTATCTTGGCTAGTTGCTGTCTTATCTATTTTTTTGCTTGTATGAATGGCTAGAGGCCCACGATATTTCGTGTTCCATGACCTTGTTTCATATTGGGTTTCACCGAGAACAAAAAGACTAGCCCATGGTTGAATCATTGATAGAACTTTCACTTTTACTACCTCCATCCTTTTTCACTTTTGTTATGCCAAAAGATACCTATAATATGTGCTGCTTATATTAGTTTCATTGGTAATCATAATAATTAGCGTTAAATCATTGTAAAAAAATAGACAAATTTAATTTACAATAAATCCAAAGTTACTTTACTTTCTTTACAATGTTTTATAGAATAGTTGAATGTTAAGCAAAACCCAAAAATTTATTTTAAGAAAAGTAGACAACCGTGAGGTGAAAGTAAAGATGTTTAATAAAATTAAAAAAAGTCATCTGAGCCTTTTCTTTTTAGCAGTTGTCTTATTATGGTTAAAAACATATTTAGTACAACATTTAGAATTTAAATTAGGCTTAGATAATAGTTTGCAAGAGTTTCTTTTATTTTTAAATCCACTAGGCTCAGTCCTTTTATTCTTAGGTTTATCTTTATTGTCAACGAAAAGAAAGTTCTTATGGCTCGTTGTTTTTGATTTTATTTTGAGCTTTTTGTTATTTGCAAATGTTGTGTATTATCGATTCTTTAGTGACTTTATTACAATTCCAACATTAACGCAGACGCAAAATTTTGGTGATGTTAGTGGTAGTGTATCCTCACTTTTAAAGCCTTATGATATCTTATTATTCTTGGACACACTAATTGTTCTAGCCCTAGGATTATATGGTAAAAAGAAGGGGATTACCGCTGTAAATATAAAACGCAGAAGTGTTGCAACTGTATTTATAGTTGCCATCTTAATCATGTCAGTGAACCTTGGGTTAGCTGAAAAAGATCGTCCTCAATTATTAACAAGAACGTTCGATCGTAACTATATTGTTAAATACCTTGGGATGTACAACTATACGATTTATGATGCTGTGCTAAGTGCAAATGTATCAGCAAAGCGTGCAATGGCAGATTCGGACGATGTAACTGAAGTGCTGAATTATAAAAGTACAAATTACGCAGCTCCTAATCCAGAATATTTCGGTGCTGCAAAAGGAATGAACGTTGTTTACTTCCACCTTGAATCAATTCAGAATTTCTTAATTGATTATAAGCTTAATGGTGAAGAAGTAACTCCATTCCTGAACTCTTTAACTAGAAGTGAAAATATCCTGTATTTTGACAATTTCTTTCATCAAACAGCTCAAGGGAAAACTGCTGATGCTGAATTTATGTTAGAAAATTCCTTGTTCGGATTACCACAAGGATCTGCATTTTCATTAAAAGGAATGAACACGTATCAAGCTGCGCCAGCTATTTTAGGACAGAATGGTTACACTTCAGCTGTGTTCCACGGAAATAAAGGTTCGTTTTGGAATCGTGATGAGATTTATAAATCTTTTGGCTATGACAAATTTTTTGATTCAAGTTATTACTCGTTGAATTCAGAAGATCTGGCAGAGTATGGATTAATGGATAAGCCATTTTTAGAACAATCACAGCCTTTACTTGAATCGTTACCACAGCCATTTTATACAAAATTCATAACAGTAACTCACCATTTCCCTTATAATATGGATCAAGAACTTGCAACAATTGAACAGCATACAACTGGAGATGCGTCTGTTGATCAGTATTTCCAGACAGCACGATATGCGGATGAAGCTTTAAAAGAGTTCTTTGATTATTTAAAGGAATCTGGTTTATATGAAAACACTGTTGTGATTATGTACGGTGATCATTATGGTATCTCTGAAAACCATAATGAGGCAATGTCAAAAGTCTTAAACAAAGAAATTACACCATTTGAAAGTGCTGGCCTGCAACGGGTACCTTTATTAATTCACGTACCTGGAATAGAGGGCGGTACAATGCACCAATATGGTGGTCAAATTGACTTACTTCCAACTCTTATGCACTTATTAGGAATTGAATCAAAACCATATATGCAATTCGGTACAGACTTATTATCAGAAGACCATGATGAGCTTGTACCATTTAGAAATGGTGATTTCGTAGGTCCAGAAATAACATACACTGGTGGTAAGTACTATGATTCATCTACTGGTACTGAGATCGAAGCAACAGAAGAAGCAAAGCAACTGAAGGAAATCACTGAAACTAAACTAGGATATTCTGATAAAGTGGTAGAAGGTGATCTTTTACGCTTCTACACTCCTGAAGGTTTTGTCCCAGTTGATCGTTCACAGTATGATTATATTAATAGAAATCCGGTTATTACTGAGCAGGATAGTACTACTGAAGTGGAGACTGAATAATAACTAATAAGCTCGGTGGAGTAAATAAAAGAGTATTAATCCAAGAAAGGATTAATACTCTTTTTAATTGAATAATACATAGTACATAGAGTTATTCAAAGAATATCATTACATAATAAGCTTATTCAGATCTTTGATAAATTTCTTCTAACAAGAGATATGGAACTTAATTTAGCAAGTACATTTTACAACTGGAGCTGGTACAAGAATGAAGCTAGGGCAAAAAACACAAACGATCGTACGTTATCTTAGTGCTGATGAGAAGGTATATTATGGGATCATTGAAGATGGAGAGATCTTACAATTAACTAATTCATTCACTGAAATAATAAATGATGAAATAACATTTGATGGTGTAAGGCTTAACATTGGTGATGTGAAAATTTTAGAGCCAGTTGTACCACAAAAAGTGATTAATTTCGGCTGGACATATACAGAACATGCAAAAGAAACTGGAGGACAAGCTAACCTCAAAGAACCTTTTTTATTTTTAAAACCTGCTTCTTCCTTAATTCCTAACGGCGGAGATATCATTCTTCCTTCTAACAAGTTAACCAACCAGGTAGAATTGGAAGGGGAAGTGGCTCTTATAATTGGAAAGCGTGGAAAAAACATAAAAGAAGAAGAAGCATTGGATTATGTTTTCGGTTGTACAATATTTAATGATGTTACAGCAAGAGATCTTACAAAGACAGATCCGCAATTTACACGTGCAAAAGGATTCGATACATTTGGTCCTTTAGGTCCGTGGATTGTTACAGGTTTAGATCCAACTAATTTGCAAATCGTTACAACGTTAAATGATCAGGTTGTACAAAATGGCAACACAAATCAAATGTCCTTTTCCATACCATTTCTTATTAGCTGGATTTCACAGGTGATGACATTGGAGCCAGGGGATGTTTTAGCTACAGGTTCTCCATCAGGGAGTTGTCCTATGAAGTCAGGAGATGTTGTGACTGTGGAAGTGGAGAAGATTGGTAAGCTTTGTAATTATGTGAAGTAGACCACTTTTTAGATTTTAACGGCAGTCATAGCAGGTTGGTGTGTGAAAGAAATAGAGCAACAGGGTGCTAGGAGCAAATTTTAGTCTCGATCCAAGTGGAATCGGGACACAACCGGTGTTATGAGCAAAGTTATGTCCCAATCCAAGTGGAATCGGGACAAACCTCGGTAGTATGAGCAAGCTTCAGTCCCGATACAAGGGAAATCGGGACAAACTTCGGTGAATTGGATTTAGTATCTGTTGACTGCAAATTTATTGGTAATTATTATGACTTATCAGCTGGAGAAAGCAGGAAAATCACTGTTAAAAAAGAAAGTTTCAGTGAACACCATAGAATTGATTCTTTTAAAGTGCAGTTAACATTAAGGGGTGTTTACGACATTGCATCTTAACTTACATACAAGCTCAATTAGGATAGACAGCGTACATTTGAATTTAGCCGGTAATATGCTAATGGCTATCACTTGGGTTAAGCATGTTCGTTTAAAGTGATGAATTAGTTGAAGCACAGCCACAATCTCTTGGGATTTAAGAGGTTGTAGCTGTTTTCTGTTTTTTAAAAAGCAAAATGAAGTAAATGCTTTCTTAAGACCTAATCCTAATTACCTAAAAAATTATCTATCATACTTATTTCCTCTTTTTCTAAAGATAGGAAAATTCCATCCAAAAATACAGTAATATGTAATCATTGTTATTTTGTTACAGGGTGGAAGGAGAGAGAAAATAATGAAGAGGCTTTTGCTTGGGTTAGCGGTGTTATCGTTCATGCTGACAGCATGTTCTTCTGGCGATGGAAGTCAGTCGGCACAAACAGGTGCTGAACCAAAGGAAACAGAACAAAAAAATAACAGCGAAAAAGAAGAAACATATACTCCTAAGGTAGCAAGCTATTATGAAATGGAAGATTTAGATCGAGAGTTAACAGACATAGAAAAGGAAATGTTTCGAAAACCTGGAGTTTTTAGTGATGAACAATATGATGAAGCGAAAGTGAAGGAAGCGTTGGATCAATTACCTGATGATCTCACAGAAGTGCAATATATGGAGGAGCTTTTATATTTATTTACTGAAGATTATCATGAAGAAATGCAAACAATGCTTACTTTTGATTCAACGGTTGATGTTTCAATTGAACGTCCAGATGAAACTGTGGATACTCCTACTTTGAAAACAGCTCATTATGCTATTTTAGTAGATGCAAGTGGAAGTATGGCAGCAAAAGTAGGAAGTAAAACAAGAATGGATGCCGCAAAGGAAGCCGTTTTGGAATTTGCTAAGCAAGTACCGGAGAATGCAACTATTTCGTTACGTGTATACGGTCATGAAGGATCAAATAGTGAAGCTGATAAAAAAGCTTCGTGTAGTAGTACTGAAAGCTTATATAGTGCCAGTTTTGATGAAAATGCATTTCAACAAGCACTAAGTCAGGTAAAGCCTGTAGGATGGACTCCAATTGCACTTGGGTTGCAATCTGTGAAGTCAGATATCCCAGAGAATACAGATGAGGTTGTTGTATACGTTGTAAGTGATGGAATTGAAACATGTGATGGCGATCCAGTACAAGAAGCTAAAAACCTAGTATCAGCAGATATTGAAACAGTCGT
The DNA here is from genome assembly GCF_048059995.1 of Metabacillus sp. YM-086. Lineage (NCBI taxonomy): Bacteria > Bacillati > Bacillota > Bacilli > Caryophanales > Bacillaceae > Metabacillus > Metabacillus sp. YM-086. The sequence continues at coordinate 42,414 of NZ_JBLUOI010000011.1, forward strand.
TAATATTATTGGCTTTGATGTTGATAATGAAGGTCAAACTCTTTTAAAAGAAGTGGCAGCTGCAGGGAATGGTGAGTTCACATATGTTAATTCAGAGCAAGAACTGAAGAAATATATGAGGGCTCAGTATGAAGAAATTCAGAAAAAATGGTTTGAATGGAAAGAAGCTGGTAAAGAACAGGCATTCAAACTGAAGGAAGAAAAAAAGAAGCTAGCTTTTGACACAAAAGAGAGCATGAAAGAAAAAAGCAATCGTGAGAAAGAACGTTTGAAGGAAGCGCAAGCCTATTTAAAAGAGAGATTCAATGATTATGATCATCCTGCATCAAAAATGTTTTCAACGATTGTAGATTATGGAAATGAAAAATGGCGTTATGCTGTGGATACAGGAAATAGATTGTATAGGGAAAGTGTAGATAGTGGTAATCAGGAATATCGTGAATATGTTGACGAAGGAAATGAAAAAATTAGAGAAACAATTGATAAGAAGAATGGGAACTAATAGATTCGTTTATTCTTAGCATATGTTCACTATAAGAATTGAAGGGTTGCTTTTCATATTTTAAAGGCAACTCTTTTTTTAGTTTATACCGAGTTTCCGAATGATTGAATTAATGGTCGCAATAAGCTACACTACTGATTGAATATCTGAGTGAGGTGCAACCATGAACGTGAACGATCGACAAAAGGAATTACTAAGAACTTTATTAGTACAAAATGGACAAACCTTAAATATAGTAGATTTGTCAGGTCAATTAAGATGTTCGGAAAAAACGGTTCGTAATGACTTGAGCATAATCGAAGATCTTCTTGCTGAATACCCTAATACTTATTTAAAACGGCAACCAGGTATAGGGATTACACTTGAGACACAAGACCACGATATGTCTGAGATTTTTCAAAAGCTACTATCTACTGAACCGAAAACTCAGGAAGATCGTTTTATCGAAATGGCCTATCATTTATTAGTAAATAATAAAGCCATAACATTGCAGGAATTATCTAAGAAGTACTACGTTCCAAAAGTAACCATAAAAAAAGAACTAGATAGCATTTCTGATTGGCTCGAAAACTATCAATTAGAGCTCATCTCTAAACCAAGGTTAGGTAATATTGTTCAAGGATCTGAACTGCAAAAACGTAGTGCTTTGGCGCATTTATCAGAACTTCTTTCTTCCTTATCGGATAATAAAAATTACGTGCTTGAGCTTTTTTTACCTTATGAAATAGCGACCGTTAAAAAAGCACTAAACGAATTACAGCATAAATATTCGATTGCTTTTACCGATGCTGCGATGGAGAGTTTACTTGTTCATGCACTTATTATGATGAAAAGAACAAGGCAAAGATCGCCTGTAACTGTTCCTAATAAGGAAAAGGAGGCTGTATATTCTTACAAAGAATATAAATATGCGTTATCCTTTTTTGAACAATTAGAAGCTGTTTTCCGAATCAAATTTCCTGAAGATGAGCGAATCTACTTTACATGGCATTTAATTAGTGGGAAAAGAAAAAATGATATTATAGAGGATCCGTTTATTAAAAATGATCTTTTATTAAATATTATTTCTGACTTAACAGCAAAGCTTAGTAGTATTACGTTATTTCCCTTTGAAAAGGATGAGATCTTAAAAAGTGGATTAATCGTCCATGTCCATTCGGTTATTAACCGAATAAAGTACGGCTTTCCTATTACAAATCCACTACTACCGAATATCAAAAAAATGTATCCTTATCTATTTAATATGGTGTTGCTAGCTTTGAATGAAATTAAAGAAACATATGAGTTGGAAGTTCCTGAGGATGAGGCAGCTTACTTGGTTCTTCATTTTCAAGCTTCAATCGAGCGATTAAAAGAAAGTCGAGAGAAACAACGAAGAATATTAATTGTTTGTCATATGGGTGTTGGGATGTCTCATTTATTGCAGGCTAAGATTGAGCAACATTATCATGATATACAAGTTACCGCTTGTATTGGAAAAGCTGAATTACGTGATTATTTGCAGAAAAATGAGATTGATTTTATCATTTCTACATTAGAGCTAGATAAGGTGGATATTCCTTATATTACGATTTCTCCTTTATTAGAAGCAAAGGATAAGGAAAAGCTAAATCAATTTTTAACTGAAATGGAAAATAACCAGCATGTAGGAAGTAAAGAAAAAGTTTTAACACAACTAGTTAGAGGGGATTTAGTGCACTTACATGTAGATAAAGAACATCCTTTTCAAGTAATTGAAATGCTAGGAAATGTACTATATGAAAAAGGTTTCGTTCATAAAGAGTTTATTCATAGTGCACTCCTAAGAGAAAGAAAATCTTCAACCTCCATTGGAGGCTCAATAGCCATTCCACATGGTAGACCAACAATGGTTAATAGATCAGCTATAGCCATTGCTCTTTTAAAAGAACCTTTAGATTGGGGCAACGAACAAGTTTCCATCGTGTTCATGCTAGCCATCACAACTGGGGACCCAAAACTAAATCGCCATGCAGTTGGACAAATCGTAGATTATAGTGAAACCCCGTCATTTATCGAATCATTAAAAGAATCAAAGAATGTTAAAGAGTTCTTGGAGAAGTTAAAATAAACAACTTCTCTTTTATTAAACTTCCGGTAATAATTTATTTTTACCGGAAGTTGTGGTAAAAACAAAAATCAATTCATGACTGAATTCCCATTACAATGAATGTAAGCAATTACAAAAAACATTCTTAAGAGGAAAGGTACATGAAGATCTTAGCTGTCACAGCATGCCCAGTCGGTATTGCTCATACATATATGGCTGCTGAAAATCTACAAAAAGCAGGCGAAGAATTAGGTGTTAATATAAAGGTTGAAACACAAGGATCAATCGGTGTTGAAAATGCCTTAACAGACCAAGATATTGCAGAAGCAGATGGAATTATTATTGCTGCTGATAAAGAGGTATCAAAGGATCGCTTTGTTGGTAAGAAAGTAATCGTTACAGGCGTACAGGATGGGATTCGTAAGCCAAAAGAATTAATTGAAAAAATTCAAAGTGGTGATGTGCCACTTTACAGACCAGACTTAAAGTCTGCGGAAGAAATCAAGCAAAAGAGCAAGCAAAAAGAAAATCCGATCTACAAGCATTTAATGAACGGTGTATCGTATATGGTTCCATTCATCGTTGTAGGGGGACTATTGATTGCATTAGCTTTAACTCTAGGTGGTCAACAAACACCAGGTGGAATTGTGATTCCTGAAGATTCAATTTGGAAGCAAATTGAAACACTTGGTGCAACTTCGTTTATGTTCATGATTCCAATATTAGCTGGTTTTATTGCTGTTAGTATAGCTGACCGCCCTGGTTTAGTACCAGGTATGATTGGTGGATATATTGCAGCAAATGGTAGCTTTTATGGAAGTGAAGCTGGTGCTGGTTTTATTGGAGGAATTATCGCAGGTTTCTTAGCAGGTTATATTGCACTAGCTATTAAGAAAATCAAGGTTCCAAAAGCGGTACAGCCTGTTATGCCGATTATATTTATTCCGATTATCTCATCTGTTATCGTTGGACTTTTATTTATTTTCGTTATCGGTGCCCCAGTGGCGCAAATCTTTGAAGGTTTAACATCAATGCTTGCGGGTATGCAAGGAGCTAGTTCTATTTTATTGGCAGTCATCCTTGGTGCGATGATTGCAGTAGATATGGGTGGACCATTTAATAAAGTAGCATTTTTATTTGGTTCTGCCATGATTGCTGAAGGAAACTATGAAATTATGGGACCAATTGCAGTAGCAATTTGTATTCCACCAATTGGGATGGGTCTTGCAACATTAATTAATAAGAAAAAATATCTTCCCAACGAAAGGGAAGCTGGTAAAGCATCATTTACAATGGGTCTTTTTGGTATTACAGAAGGTGCAATTCCATTTGCAGCGCAAGATCCACTTCGTGTTATTCCTAGTATTGTTGCAGGTTCAGTTGTTGGATCTGTTATCGCAATGCTTGGTAATGTAGGAGACAAAGTAGCACACGGTGGCCCTATTGTTGCGGTTTTAGGAGCAGTGGATAATGTTGTGATGTTCTTTATCGCAGCCATTGTAGGTGTTCTTGTTACTGCATTTATGGTTAACTTTTTGAAAAAAGATGTAGAAAGTGCAACTAGTGGTAAGGAAAAAGTGGAAAGTGCTCCAAGTGCACCCGAAAAAGCTGAGGAACTAGAAATTAAAAAATTAGTAGATATTACAAGCGCAGATTTAATTAATATAAATCTAGTTGGAACAACTCGTGATGACGTGATTGATGAGTTAATTGAAACATTCAATTCACAAGGAATCTTAGATTCTAAGGAAGCTTTTAAACAGGCAATTCTAAATCGTGAAGCTCAAAGCTCAACAGGTCTTGGAATGAATATTGCAATTCCACATGGTAAGTCAAATGCAGTAAAACGACCTGCTGTTGCTTTTGGGATAAAGCGTGAGGGTGTTGATTGGAGCAGTCTTGACGGTACGGACGCAAAGCTTATTTTTATGATAGCTGTACCCGAAAAAAATGCTGGAGATGCACATTTGAAAATTTTACAAATGCTTTCTCGTAAGTTAATGGATGAAGAGTTTAGAAATCAACTATTAAAAGTGGCTTCTAAGAACGAAGCTATGGCTATATTAGAGGAAATAAAATAAAGTAGAGTACCATATTGGAGGTAGTGTATGTATAAAGAGCCAATATTTTTAGAGCCTGTTTTTCAAGAAAGAATTTGGGGTGGCCAAAAGCTGCGAACTGAATTTGGGTATAGAATTCCCAATGAAAAAACTGGGGAAGCTTGGGTAATCTCTGCACACCCAAATGGTCCCAGTGTCATCAAAAATGGTCCTCTAGCAAGAAAAACTCTTGAGGAAGCTTGGAAGGAACATGGAGAGTTATTTAATAAAAGTGCATCTAATAATGAGGAATATCCTTTACTTGTTAAAATTTTAGACGCAAATGCAGATTTATCTGTTCAGGTTCATCCAGATGATCACTATGCACGAGAAGTAGAAGGTGTACCATATGGAAAAACAGAGTGCTGGTATGTTCTTAGTGCAGAGGAAGGTGCCGAGCTTGTTTTAGGACACCATGCAAAATCTAAAGTTGAACTTGAGAAGATGCTTCAAAATCAAGAATGGGAATCATTTTTACGTCGTAAAAAAGTAAAAGCTGGTGATTTTGTTTATGTTCCAAGTGGCACAATTCATGCAATCGGTAAAGGAATTGTCATTTTAGAAACACAGCAAAGTTCTGATATTACTTATCGTGTCTATGATTATGATCGTAGGGACGATAATGGTCAAAAGCGTGATCTCCATTTAGATCGTTCAATAGAAGTGACGACAGTCCCTCACCAGGATTATGAAACAGAGCAAAGTGAAAGGATTGTAGGTGATCTTACCGAGAAGAAATTAGTAGAGGCCGAATATTTCACAGTCTATCATTGGAAGTTGAGTGGCGAGGCATCATTGACACTTCAGCATGATTTCTTACAAGTTAGTGTGACGGCAGGAAAAGGAACAATTACAGTATATGATCATGTTTTCTTAATTGAAAAAGGAACACATTTTGTTCTTCCACATGGAGTTGGAGAATACCAGCTGTCTGGTGAAGCAGAGTTTGTTGTATCACACGTTTAATATGGGAAAGGCCAAATCATTTTGATTTGGCTTTTCTTATTAAAAGACACCGCTGTTTCAACTATTTTACTTGGAGATGGTCTTCACTGGCGGAATGAAGACCACGGTTGCAGTAAATTTACTCGGAAATGGTCATCATGAGAGTAATGAAGACCAACGTGCAGAAATTTTGCTCGGAAATGGTCATCATGAGAGTAATGAAGACCAATGTGGCAGTAAATTTACTTGGAAATGGCCTTCATGACCTTCAATATATTTTTCAAAAACGAATTAATTCCCAATAATATGTAAAGGATCTATTTCCATTTAGAAATAGATCCTTTTTCGTTTAACTTCCTATTTTTAAGGATTAGTCGACCACAATCCCGCACCCTTAAGAACAACTCTTGGATTAAGCTTTAATCCAGCTACAAGTAGTTCTGCCAGATCTTCAGGCTGCATTACATTCTCTGGATTTCCACTTATTAAATTTGTTTCTACTGCTAAGTCTGTTGCAACAGTACTTGGTGTTAAAGCTGTTACACGAATGTTTTTCTTTCTTACTTCAAGCATGAGTGATTCTGTTAACCCTAACACAGCAAATTTAGATGCACTGTATGCACTTGTTACAGGAGCTCCTTTTTGGCCAGCTGTTGAAGAAATATTAACAATATCTCCGGAGTTTTTCTCAAGCATATCAGGTAACACAGCTCTTGTTACATTATAAACACCCATCAAATTAACTCGAATAATGTTTTCCCACTCTTCAGGAGATAAGTCAAGGAAGCCACCAAATTTAGCAATACCAGCATTATTAACGAGTATATCAATAGAACCTAGTTCCGATTTGATATGCTCTACAGCATGAGTAACTGCTTCAAGGTCAGATACATCAGCTGTTGCAGCAGAAATTGTAATATCGTATTGTTCTAATTCAGAAGTTAGTTTTTCAAGATTTGACATGGTTAATCCGATTAAACCAAGGTTAACTCCTTCTTTTGCTAAAGCAATGGCAGTTGCTCGTCCAATTCCTCTACCTGCTCCTGTAATTACAGCATTTTTTCCTTTTAATGAAGTCATATCATCATTCCTTATACTAATTTTTATGTATTCATACTGAAGACCGCAAGTAAAAGATTGCGGTCTTCACATACCTATTATTCAAGATTGGCATGTTTGCCATACATCTTATTTGTATCATACCCCTTTTTCTCCATGAACCTCAAGATAATAGCATCATAGAAAAGTAACAAAGTTTGTTCAAAAAGGGATCCCATTGGTTGAATCGTTTGATATTCGCCTTCAGATTGGTCTTTCGGCGATCCAGGCATTTTTATTGTATAATTAGCTAATTGTCCAATTGTAGATTCTGGGAATATCGTAACAGCAGCAATTTTACCGCCTATGTTGTGGGCTTTTTCAGCCATCGAAACTAAGCTTTTCGTTTCTCCTGAGCCAGACCCGATGATTAAAATATCATTTTTTTCAAAATTAGGTGTGGTAGTTTCACCGAGAACATATGCATCAATTCCCATATGCATCATTCGCATTGCAAAGGATTTTCCCATGAATCCTGACCTGCCAGCTCCTGCAACAAAAACCTTCTTGGCTTCTAAAATCCCATTAACCAACTTTTCAGCATCTTCATCTAAAATAAGGCTTGAAGATTGCTGAAGTTCATTTAGAATTTTAGTTAGATATTGGGTCGTTTGCATTCCTGCGTTACCCTACTGATACATTTTCTTTAATCATTTGTTGCATTTTTGCCGCTGCAGCCTTTTTATCTTCTTGACCAGTAATACCGCCACCAACAATAACAAGATCTGGTTGTACGTTAATTACTTCAGCAAGAGTATCTAATTTAATTCCGCCTGCGATAGCAGTTTTTGCGTTCTTTACAACACTTTTAATTGTTTGAAGATCTTCAAATGAATTTTTACCAACTGCTTGAAGGTCATAACCTGTGTGTACACAAATATAGTCAACGCCTAAAGCGTCTACTTCCTTTGCACGGCCAGCAAGATCTTTTACAGCAATCATATCAACAAGAATCTTTTTCCCTTGCTTTTTCGCTTCTTCAACTGCACCTTTAATTGACATATCTTCAGCTGCGCCAAGAATTGTTACAATATCTGCTCCTGCTTCAGAAGCTTTCATCACTTCATAACCAGCTGCATCCATAATTTTAAGGTCAGCTAGAACCTTTAAGTTAGGGTATGCTGCTTTAACTTCCTTCACAGCACGAAGGCCCTCATTGATCACAACTGGTGTTCCAATTTCAACGATATCAATATGATCCTCAACTTCTTTTATCAATTCAATTGCTTCTGGGATATTGACTAAATCAAGTGCTAATTGTAATTCCATTTATATTCCCACTCCCTTATTTAAAATTAAGCTTACCGTACTAATTTTTCCAACGGTTTATGTAAATCTACCGGTAACTTCACCCATGATTCCATTAATAGCGGTACAACATTAGTGTAATATGTATATTAAACTTTATAAAGTACGCACTTTTTTATTACATAGTGACAAAAAGTATACTATGTGCTATTCTATGTAAAAATTGGAGGTGGTTAAGTGTCACGTATGAATGATAAGACGTTTAACTGTGAAAAAGAATTAACCCTTTCGGTTATCGGTGGTAAATGGAAAATGCTTATTTTATGGCACTTAGGCAAAGAGGGAACAAAGCGTTTTGGGGAGCTAAAAGCACTTATGCCAGGCATTACTCAAAGAATGCTTGTTAATCAATTACGCGAGTTAGAAGAAGACCTTATTGTAGAGAGAAAAGTGTACCCTGTTGTGCCTCCGAAGGTTGAATATTCATTGACGAAACAAGGAGAAACACTAATGCCAATTCTCGATTCTATGTACGAATGGGGAAAGAATTATATGAATAATGTTATTGATCCTGAAGAAAAAAATGTATCGGTAAAATAACAATAAAACCCCAAGTGGCAGTGTACTACTACTTGGGGTTTTTACGTGAGAAAAGAACTTTTTCAGCATTTAGGAAGGAATCTCTGGAGGCTTTGTTTAAATTAAAGAGGAATAAACGGGCTTAGATCGAAATAAAAAGGAAAGTAGGGAGGATATCATGTCTCACATTATTAACCGTTCACAGCCAATATACGCTTTTAGTAAAGAGCATGCTCCGATTTTGAATATGAAATCTGGAGAAACAGTGATCATTGAAACCTATGATTGCTTTGAAAACCAAATCACTTCAAATGATTCTACATATGAAAGTTTGGACTGGAGTAAGGTCAATCCCGCGACAGGTCCTGTTTATGTGGAAGGTGCAGAAGTGGGAGATGTTCTAGAAGTGACAATTGATGATATAAAATTAGAAGACCAAGGTGTGATGGCCGTTAGTCCAGGAATGGGCGTTTTAGGTGAAAAGATCACTAAATTTGAAGCTAAGCTTATTCCAATTGAAAACGGGAAAGCTATTTTTAATGAAAACATCCACATTCCATTAAATCCAATGATTGGTGTAATTGGAGTTGCTCCACAAGATGAACCAATCTCTTGCGGCACACCAGGCTCTCACGGTGGAAATATGGATAATAAAATGATTACAAAAGGAACAACCCTTTATTTCCCAGTGTTTCAACAAGGTGCGCTCTTTGCATTAGGAGATCTTCATGCTGCAATGGGCGATGGTGAGGTTTGTGTAACTGGTATTGAAATAGCTGGACAGGTTACTGTTACTATAAAGGTGATTAAAGGAAAATCACTAAGTAATCCAGTTTTAGAAACAGAAGAATTTATCGGGACAATTGCATCAGCAAAAACAATTGATGAAGCAGTTAAGATGTCTGTAGAAGATATGGTTGAATTACTTCAGGATAAAACAAGCTTACCACTTAGTGAATTAACGATGCTATTAAGTGCTGTAGGACAAACTCAAATTTGTCAGGTCGTTGATCCACTAATGACAACGAGATTCTTAGTTCCAAAATGGGTTTTGGAAAAGAACAATGTCTCCTTATTTTAATAAGGGGGTGTTGTTCTTTTTTGCTTTCAGGTACAACCTATGATTCATTGATGAATTTATGAAGGATGTTCTTAAGTTGAAAGATGTTTCCTTAGGTGAATATGTTTTCTTGAAAAAGTAGTTGTTTTTGTTAGTGTTAATTTTAGAATAAGAGCATTGGAAAACACATTGTTCACTGGAATGGAAATAGCTAGTATGTATTTCCTGATTAGATCAGAAGCGAGACAAGATGAGGTAGAGAATTCGATAACCTGGGAATCGAGACAGGAATGAGGAAGAAGTGTGAAATCTTGTCCCGATAATCGGAGAATCGAGACAAGAACAAGCAAGAAAAGTGTAAATGTGTCCCGATAGTCGGGGAATCGAGACACACCAGAGAAAGAAAAGCGAAAATGTGTCTCGATACCAGGAGAATCGGGACAAGACCAAGCAAGAAAAGTGTAAATGTGTCCCGATAGTCGGGGAATCGAGACACACCAGAGAAAGAAAAACGAAAATGTGTCTCGATACCAGGAGAATCGGGACAAGATCAAGCAAGAAAAGCAAAATCATGTCCCGATAGCCAGAGGATCGAGACAAGACCGAGTAAGAAAAGCGAAATCATGTCTCGATAACCTTAGAATCGAGACATGATCAAGCAAGTAAAGCCAAACCATGTTTCAATACAGCTGCATGAAATACAGGAAAATATCCATATAACCAACTCAAATATTCCTCTCAATAACTAAACCACAACTAACCGACCCCTTAAACCAGAAAACTACTCTATAAAAAACATACTTCTCTCAACGAAAGAGCACCCTAGATGTATCAGTAAATATAGGAGGAGTTATGTTTGAACTTAAATGATTTTTTCAATGCTAGAGAAAGGTTTAAAGGAATTGTTCATACAACTCCGTTAGATCATTCTAAAACTTTTAGTCATCTTGCACAGAACGAGGTGTATTTGAAACTCGAGAATCTTCAAAAAACAGGCTCCTTTAAAGTAAGAGGTTCTTATAATAAGCTTATTTCTCTTACAAAAGAGGAACTAAATAAAGGGGTTGTTGCAGCATCAGCAGGTAATCATGCTCAAGGTGTTGCGTACTCCAGTCAGATGCTTGGAATTTCTTGTACGATCGTCATGCCAAAGGGAGCGCCACTAAGTAAAGTGCTAGCAACAAAGCAATATGGTGCAAAAGTTATTTTAGAGGGAGCAGTCTTTGATGAGGCTCTTGCTTATGCATTAGAATATTGCGATTCAATAGGTGCGACGTTTATTCATGCTTTTGACGATGAAGAGGTTATTATCGGACAAGGAACGGTTGGAGTTGAGATTATGGAACAGCTTCCAGACGTTGATGCCATTGTTTGCCCAGTTGGTGGGGGAGGGCTCATTGCTGGTGTTGCTAAGGCCGTGAAAGAAAGTAATCCAAATGTTTCAGTTTATGGTGTTCAAACTCTTGCCTGTCCAAGCATGAAGCAGTCACTTTTGGAAAAAAAGCCGGTAATGGTTGAAGCGACTCCGACGATGGCAGATGGAATTGCTGTTAAAAAACCAGGACAGAAGACGTTTGACATTATTAAAGAATATGTTGATGATATTGTTTGTGTGGATGAAATGGAAATTGCACGAACAATGCTTATGGTTTTAGAGAGAAGTAAACTGTTAGTCGAAGGCTCCGGTGCTAGTTCGTTAGCAGCACTTCTTTATAAGAAGCTTGGATTAAAAGATAAAAAAGTAATAGCGGTATTAAGTGGCGGAAATGTTGATGTTAATTTTATAGCTAGGATTATTGAGCGCGGATTAGTTGAATCAGGTAGATATGCTCACTTTTCCATAACGTTAAAGGATAAACCAGGTGAGCTTCAGAAAGTGTTAAGCTCTATAACCGATTTAAATGCAAATGTTCAATATGTTAATCTCCAGCATATAGGAAAACATATTTATCCAGGATTTGCTCAGCTTGAAATTTCAGTTGAAACAAAAAATCATGATCATATTGAAGAGCTTCATAAGGTGTTAAAAAATAAAGGCTATAGCGTGCAGATGGATGAAACACTTTTCGATCAATATCCTGCGGGATTTGGAACACCTTTAGAGTACCGTGTATGATTGTTTAGCCCCCAAAACAAATGGGGGCTTTTTGACAAACCGATGTTAATAAATTTATTCAAGTGTATAATGAAAGAAAAAGATAAAATAATCGTTAAGTCTACAAAGCCTGGGGGGATTTTGTTGAGATCTAGTGAAGGGTGTAGAGTAGTCATTGTTGATGATGAGCAATTAATCAGGCAAGGAATAAAGCATTATATGCAATGGGAGCAGGAAGGATTTCAAATTGTCGGGGAAGCTTCAAATGGTCAGGAGGCTCTTGAGTTAATAGAAAAAACAAAGCCTCATATTGTGTTAACAGATATTGTGATGCCAATTATGGATGGTGAGGAGTTAACTCGAATTGTAAAAAGCAAGTACCCGCATATTGAAATTATTATATTAAGTAGCTATGGTGACTTTGATTATGTGAGATCTACTTTTCAAAATGGGGCAGTTGATTATATTTTAAAGCCTAAGCTTGATACAGAGTCATTGCTTACCGTGTTAAAAACGGCAGTTAGCCGAATTCCTTCGTTACAAGGGGAAAAAGATGAATCGACTGTTGATGTGAATATTGGACATATCATTGAAAAGTTTATTTCAGGTTATGATACACAATATGATGAAAATCTCATTTTAGAGGCATTTCCTTTTTCTAGTTTCCGTTTAGTTGCGATAGATTATAGGTTGATAGAAGATAAGAGTTTAGATTATATTCATGAGATTAATTCTGAGGTTGAAGTACTTATCACAACATTTTTAAATGAACTCAAGCTAGAGATCTTCGAAATAGAAGATAATGTAAGCGCATTCTTGATTAATGGTAGTGAAGACTCTTTAACAGGTATTTTAGAAACTGCGCTGAAAACATTGGAACATCATTCTCAACTTTCCATACTTATTTCAGAGACTTTTACAAGTTTTTCACAAATTTGGTTGAAATACAACGAAGTGATTAAAAAGATGCTTCAATATCGGTTTTATTTTCCGGAGGCTACTATAGTAGTAGAAAAGAATCTTCTAAAAGAAACACCTAAGATTTCTTCATTTAACCTTGATAAATTTACAAATGACTTTAAACATGAACGGTTTGATTTGGCATTTTCTTATTTAGAAGAACATGTAAGTGCGTTGTCTTCGAGCTTTACGACAGATATTTTTGAGTACAAATCATTCTTTGGAAATGTTATTTTTACGATTTCTGTTTTATTAAGCAATTTAGAGTATGATGTGAAAAATTTAGAAAATGAAAAGTTCAGTTTTTTTAATAAGATAGATGGTGCAAAAACAGCAAGTGGTGTTGTTCATCAGCTACAACTATTTATTACAAAAGCAAAAGAAGTTATTACTACAAAGAAAACTCAATCAGGTTTTTCCAATTTTCAACTCATCCTTGATTATATCGAAGAACACTATGCCGAACCACTTAGTTTGAGCGATGTTGCTAATACTTTTCATTTTAATCCTTCTTATCTATCAAGCTATTTTACAACGCATAATAAAGAAGGATTTAATGAGTATCTCAACAAAATTCGAATTGAGGAGGCTGTGAAGCTGTTACTGAATACAACCACTCCTATTTCAGAGATTAGTGGGCTTGTTGGATATTCTGATCATAGTTATTTTTGTAAGGTGTTTAAGAAACAAAAAGGTCTGTCACCTAGTCAATATCGTAGAAATCAAAAATTGAAATAAGTGATGGTAGTTAGTATGAATATATTTAAAAAGTATTTTAAACATAACGGATTATTTTTCATTATGTTCTCGATAAGTGTTATTAGCATTATAAGTGTTTCTATTATTATTACGTGGACAACGTTTCGCATGTCTGAGCAGTTTTTTATTGATAAATTCAGTATTACAAATGCAAAGGTTATGGATCAGATTAAGGACAGCTTTGAATCTTATAACTATTCAATTGTTCTTGCATCTAATAACATCTTGCAAAGTGGAACAATTAGAAGAATTATGACGGAAAAGCAATCAAATCGTCAGAAAATGAATTCATTTTATCAAATGAGTGAGCAAATGAAACGAATAAAATCAAATGTTGATGCCTATGAAACTGAAATTATTGTTACAGGTATTAATGGGATGAGTTATGCAACAAATCGTCCTTATTGGATGATTTCTGATGAAGAATTGAAGACTCATAACATAACAAATGTTTCCATGCAGAATCCTAAAAGATTGATTTATCAACATGATCGACGAATGAAAGAAACAAAAAACAAAGAAGATGAACAATACATTATTGCGACGAAGCCACTAATGGAAAGAATCTCAGGAACCATTTATGGAATGATGTATTTTCCTATTCATGAAAGTGAATTTAAAAAGTTTTATAACAACTATACAAGCACAGGTAACGATGTGTATGTTCTTGATAAAACCGGAATGATTATTTCTAGTAATAAGACAGATTTTATTGGCGAGAAAGCAGAGGAACTCTTGCAATATGCTAAGGAAAACGAGAATAAACGTGAAAACTATATTGTGAAAGAGTTTATGGGAACAAACTCTATTATCTTTTGGGAATATATTCCCTCTCTTGATATGTATTTATTCAATTTATTAGATCAAAAAACGGCGATTGGTGATTTGATTAATAAAAAGCAGATTGCGATCATTTTATTTTGTATCGTTGTTATAGCTCTTATTATTGTGTTTTTTATTTCAAGAAGAATGACAAATTCACTTTCAACATTAGTTAAGCAAATATCTGATGCATCTAAATATGATTTTGATCAATATGTTTCTGTAAGCGGTACATATGAAACTAGGCAAATTGGCAAAGCATTTAATATTATGTTAGATGAATTGCAGGATTATTTGGAGAAGCTCGTTCTTTATCAAAAGCAAAAGCGTAATGCTGAGCTAGCGGCATTACAACAGCAAATTAATCCACATTTTCTTTATAACACACTTACTTCTATTAAATTCATGATTCAGCAGGGTGGAAAAGGAGAAGCAGAGGAAACGATTAATTCTCTCATTTCTTTGCTTCAAAATACAATTGGTAACGTATGTGAAACAATTACTGTGGAGCAGGAAATGAATAATCTTAAAAACTATGTTCTTATTAATCAAAAACGCTATGGAGACAGAATTAAAGTGAATTATTTAGTTTCACCGGATTGCTTGCAACTTCCAATTCCTAAGCTTATTCTACAGCCATTTATAGAAAATTCATTTTTCCATGGTTTTAATAACAAAACATCAGGCTTTATTAATGTGATGGTTTGGCAGGAACGGGATACGCTTATTTGTGAAGTGATGGATAATGGAGATGGCATGGAGATTACATCGAATAAACTGCCAGCCACCAAGAGTAAGAAGCAGCATTTTACTGGAATTGGTGTAAAAAATGTTCATGAACGAATTCAAATTTTATATGGACATCAATATGGTGTAACCATATCAAGTGAAGTAGGACAAGGGACGAGAATAAAGATCACACTTCCAATCGAATCCATTTCATGATGTAAGTAAGTTAAGAAAAATATCCTTAATAACTCAATTACCTAAAAAAATCACTAAAATCTAAAAAAAATACAATTCCATACATTTTGTAAGCGGATACATTCTGTAAAAAAATCACAAACTTATAAAAATATAGTCCTAAAGAAAAAGAGAATAAAGATGCTAACATGATAGTTGTAAGGGAGAGATAACGCTTACAAAAAACAAAAAACATGGGGGTATTTTTATGAAAAAGCTACTCGTTTTAATGATGGCTTGCATGATGATCTTGGCTGCATGTTCTTCTGGATCAAACGAAGCAGTAGATTCAGAGTCTAGTGAATCATCAGGTTCAAACGAAATCACGATTTGGGCATGGGATCCTAACTTTAATATTAAAGCTTTGAATATAGCAAAAGAGTATTATAAAAAAGAAAATCCTGATGTAGAAATCAAGATTGTCGAAAATGCTCAGGCTGATATTATCCAAAAATTAAATACAAGCTTAAGCTCTGGTACAACAAAGGGATTGCCAAATATTGTGTTAATTGAAGATTATCGCGCGCAAAGCTTTCTTCAAGCATATCCAGATTCTTTCCACGAAATTACTGGATCGTTCAAAACAGAAGATTTTGCATCTTATAAACTAGCGCCAACAAGTCTTGATGGTAAAAACTATGGTTTACCATTTGATACAGGCGTAACAGGTTTATATGTAAGAACAGATTACTTAGAACAAGCTGGTTACACAGTTGAAGATTTAAAAGGAATTGACTGGAACGAATATATTGAAATTGGGAAAAAGGTTAAGGAAGCAACTGGCAAGAATATGATCACACTTGATCCAAATGACCAAGGTATTATCCGTATGATGATGCAATCTGCTGGTGCTTGGTATATGAAAGAAGATGGGGTAACACCATATATCGCTGGTAACGAAGCTCTTAAAAAGTCATTTGAAATGTATAAAGCAATGCTAGACGCTGATATCGTAAAACCAAACTCTGATTGGAGTCAATTTTTAGCCGCATTCAATAGTGGTGAAGTAGCATCGGTTCCAACTGGAAACTGGATTACTCCTTCTGTTAAAGCAGAAGCATCTCAATCAGGCAAATGGGCAGTTGTTCCACAACCAAAGCTACCAGATGTTGAGTCAGTGAATGCTTCGAACTTAGGTGGAAGCTCATGGTATGTGTTAAATGTTGATGGTAAAGAAGATGCTACTGATTTCTTAGCGAAAACTTTTGGTTCAAATGTTGATTTTTATCAAGATTTAGTAACAGAAATTGGGGCAATTGGAACGTATATTCCTGCATCAACTGGAGAAGCATATAAAGCTGCTGATGAGTTCTTTAACGGTCAAACGATTATTTCTGACTTCTCAACATGGTTAGAAGAAATTCCACAAGTGAATTATGGATTACACACATATGCGATTGATGACATCTTAATTGTTGAAATGCAAAACTACCTTAACGGTAAGGATATTGATCAAGTGCTTGAGGATGCTCAACAGCAAGCTGATGCACAATTACAGTAATAATCCTGCCAACTATTCCTCTCATCTGAAGTGAGGAACGGAGCCTTGAAATTCCAATCTGCTAACGATGCAGAGGAGATTTTTCAAGGCTTCAATTCTATATTGATTAAGTTAAGGAGTTGACTTTGAAATGATATCAGCAAAACCAAGTACGAACACATCTGTTTCTTATTCAACCAAGAAACGGTTTACTAAAACAACCCTCATCGGTTGGTCCTTTATCACATTAGCTTCTGTGTTAATCTGCATTTTTTACTTTTATCCAATGGTTCATGCGTTAATTATGTCTTTCCAGTCCGGAACAGGAACGAATTTGAAATTTACTGGTCTTGATAATTATGCACGATTATTAAAAGATCCGACGTTTATCACAGCTGTAAAAAATACGGTAATTTACTTAATTATTCAAGTGCCGGTTATGATATTTCTAGCACTATTTTTATCGGTGTTATTAAATGATAAAAATTTAAAGTTTAAAGGGTTTTTCCGTACCGCGATCTTTTTACCTTGTGTAACTTCGCTTGTTGCGTATTCTGTTATTTTTAAGTATTTATTTGGTGTTGATGGCATTATCAACATGATGTTAATGAAGCTTTCCTTTGTTTCAGAGCCAATACAATGGTTAACAGATCCTTTTTGGGCAAAAATAACGATTGTTATCGCCATTACTTGGCGTTGGACTGGTTATAATATGATCTTTTATTTATCATCACTGCAAAATATTGATTCTTCAATCTATGAAGCTGCCAAAATTGATGGAGCATCTCCTATTCAACAATTTTTTAAGATTACAATTCCGATGTTAAAGCCAATCATTCTTTTTACGTCCATTACTTCAACAATAGGAACTCTGCAATTATTTGATGAGGTTATGAATATTACAAAAGGTGGCCCTGGTAATGCAACGATGACAATCTCTCAATATATTTATAATCTTTCATTTAAATATACGCCAGACTTTGGTTATGCAGCGACCGTGTCGTATGCGATTGTGATTATGATTGTTGTTTTCTCTATTATTCAGTTTAAAGTGGCAGGTGATCGAAATGCTTAAGAAAGTATTTAGTTACGGAGTTTTAATTGTTGCGACGATTGTATCGATTTTTCCGTTTTTATGGATGGTTGTTTCGGCAACAAATAAATCTGTAGATGTTACGCAAGGAAGATTATTGCCAGGTGCACATTTTATGGATAATTTTAAAAATCTATTAGCTACAGTTGATATTGTTCCTGCTTTAATTAATTCAGCTAAGGTATCGATCTCAACGACAATTCTTTCGCTATTAATTGCCTCACTAGCTGGCTATGGATTTGAGATTTTTAAAAGCAAATCAAAGGATGTTGTATTTAATATTTTACTTCTTTCCATGATGATTCCATTTGCTGCGTTAATGGTTCCGTTATTCCGTATGTTCGGAACGATTTCACAAACCGCTCCTTTCTTAGGGATTGATACATTAACAGCTGCAGTGTTACCAACACTTACAACTGCGTTCTTAATCTTTTTCTTCCGTCAAAGTACAAAAATGTTTCCAAAGGATATTCTTGAAGCAGGTCGAATTGATGGATTAAGTGAGTTAGGTGTATTTTTTAGAATTTATGTCCCAACGATGAAAACAACGTACGCAGCAGCAGCGATTATTACGTTTATGGCAAGCTGGAATAATTATTTATGGCCTCTTGTTGTGTTGCAATCTCCTGAAAAGCAAACGATTCCATTGCTTATCTCGACTTTAGGCTCAAGCTATGCCCCAGATTTTGGCGTTATTATGACAGCGATTGTTATTGCAACTTTGCCTGCTGCGCTTATATTCTTCATCATGCAAAAGCACTTCGTTGCAGGTATGATGGGCTCAGTAAAATAAAGAGAGAGGAAGTTGGAAATGAGGACGAAACCAGATTTAAATTGGTTAACGGATGTAAATACTTTTGCCGTAAATCGACTACCGGCACACTCTAGTCATGTGTATTACGAAACAATGGATGAGGCAGAGCAGTTATTACCAATGACAATGAGAAAAAGTTTAAATGGAAATTGGAAGTTTCATTATGCGATCAATCCAAGTGCACGCCCTGAAAGTTTCTATCATGTTGATTTTGATTGTGACAGCTGGAATGATATTAAGGTTCCAGGTCATATTCAATTACAAGGGTATGGTAAGCCTCAATATGTTAACACGATGTATCCTTGGGACGGAATGAATGATATACGTCCACCTGAAATTCCAATGGATAAAAATGCAGTTGGAAGCTATGTTAAGAACTTTCATGTACCAGACAATATGAAAGAAAAGCCAGTTTTTATCTCATTTCAAGGTGTAGAATCTGCTTTTTATGTTTGGCTAAATGGTCACTTTATTGGATACAGTGAAGACAGCTTTACGCCTGCTGAGTTTGAATTAACGCCTTTTTTACAGGAAGGAGAAAACAAGCTTGCGGTTGAAGTATACCAAAGAAGTACAGGGAGCTGGCTTGAGGATCAGGATTTTTGGCGATTCTCGGGAATTTTTCGTGAGGTTTATTTGTATACAGTGCCGAAAATGCATGTATATGATGCCTATGTTCATGCAGAACTTGATGAAACCTATACAAAGGGAACACTGAAGGTTGATCTTCAACTAAGTTCACTTGCTGCTACAGGTTCAAAAATTTTCGCTGAATTAGTGGATAAAGAGGGAGAAATTGTTGGATCAACTAGTGTTGACCTTAACGAAGAAAAACAGACGTTTACACTGAATGTTAATACACCAAAATTGTGGAGTGCAGAAAATCCTTATCTGTATAAGCTTTACATGCAGCTTATTGATGAAACAGGAGAGATTGTTGAAGTTGTCCCACAAAAGATTGGTTTTAGACGATTTGAACTTGTTGATAAAGTGATGAAAATAAATGGTGAGCGCATTGTTTTTAAAGGAGTAAACCGTCATGAGTTTCATCATCGAACAGGGCGTGCCATTACAAAGGAAGATATGCTCTGGGATATAAAGACATTAAAGCAAAATAACATAAATGCAGTCCGCACATCACATTACCCAAACCAAAGCTATTGGTATGAATTATGTGACGAATATGGTGTTTACGTGATTGATGAAATGAACTTGGAAACACATGGTTCATGGCAAAAGATGGGCGCGGTTGATCCTTCCTGGAATATCCCGGGAAATAAACCAGAATGGCAGGATATTGTGTTAGATCGGGCAAAATCAATGTTCGAACGAGATAAAAATCATCCATCAATTCTTATCTGGTCATGTGGAAATGAATCATATGCTGGTGAAGTGATTCTTAATGTTACGAAATATTTTAAGTCCGTTGATTCTAGCAGACTTGTCCATTATGAAGGTGTATTTTACGACCGTACTTACAATGATACAAGTGATATGGAAAGCCGTATGTATGCAAAGCCAGCAGATATTGAGGAGTATTTAACAAACAATCCTGAAAAACCATATATAAGCTGCGAATATATGCATGCGATGGGAAATTCTTTAGGCGGTATGAATTACTACACAGAGTTAGAGGATAAATACCCGATGTATCAAGGTGGATTCATTTGGGATTATATGGACCAATCTCTTGTCCAAAAAGGTCGTTATGGAAATGAGTTTTTAGCTTATGGCGGAGACTTTGGAGACCGTCCGACAGATTACGGTTTCTGTACGAATGGTATTGTTTATGCGGACAGAAAGCTTTCTCCTAAGATGCAGGAAGTTAAATATTTATATCAAAATATTAAGCTTGAAGCAGATGAAACAGGCGTAACGATTAAGAATAAGAATTTGTTTAAAGATACCTCAGATTATTTGTTAACGTACACTCTTTTTCATGAGGGAGAGAAACTATGTGAAAAAATAGCTGAGGTAAACGTTTCACCACAGAGTGAGCAGCGATTGATTTTTGATTGGTCTCGAGATCTGTTGAACAAAACAGGTGAGTATTATGTTCAAGTCGCTTTTCTATTAAAAGAAAAAACAGTCTGGGCAGAAGCTGGGCACGAGGTGGCATTCGGGCAATATGTTTTTGAGAAAACAAGTGAAGATACCTTGACGACACGATCAGATGAGAAAATTCGGTTAGTAGAAGGTGACGTTAACATCGGTGTTCATGGTAGAGATTTTAGCATCATTTTTTCGAAACAAGTGGGGAGCTTAGTGTCTATTACTTATTCAGGGAAAGAAATGATTGCTTTTCCTCCAGCACCATTGTTCTGGCGGGCAACCACAGACAATGATAGAGGGTATGCTCAAGCTTTTGTTTCAGGATGTTGGCTATCGGCAAGTGTGGCTCGGAGGTGTACAGAGGTTGAGCTTTCAACTAATGAAAATACTGTTGTGGTCGCTTTTACTTATAAGTTTTCCATTCATCCAGATATTGAAGTAAACACGATTTATACGGTAAATCCAAATGGAAGCATTCATGTAAGGTCATCGTATAAAGGAGCAGAAGGGTTACCGCAGATGCCGATATTTTCCTTGTCATTTAAGGTTCCAGCCAGCTATAACCAATTAGAATGGTATGCAATGGGACCGGAAGAAAACTATTCTGACCGAGCTCAAGGGGCACGACTTGGTGTTTTTAAGAACACTGTAAAAGATAATATGGCTGCGTATTTGAATCCCCAAGAATCTGGAAATCGTACAGGAGTCAGAAGAGTTCGGGTAACAAATGAGGGTGGAGAAGGATTGATGATTGCTGCAAAGGACACACCGATTGAGTGCAATGTCTCACCTTATACAGCTCTAGAGCTTGAAAATGCACAGCATCATTATGAACTACCAAATGTTCATTATACTGTGATCACCGTTGCCGGGAAGCAGATGGGTGTTGGTGGTGATGATAGCTGGGGTGCTCCTGTTCATGAAGAACATGTGATAAAAGCAAATAGAGATATGGAATTTGAATTTGTCATTCAGCGTGAAGGGATTTAACAGGATTGAGCTTGAAATTCTTTTCAAGCTCAATCTAGTATCAATAAAGGTAGAATTGGGACTGGGAACGTTGGATAGATTAGGAATCTGTCTCGATCTGAGTCAGAATCGGGACAGAGACCGTTCAGAGAGCAAAATCCAGTCTCGTACAAGGTAACGGATGAAAGACTGTCAATCGAAGGAGTTGAAACATGTACATTCATATAAACGATCAGCTGAAACAGTTTCACTTAACAAATGGTCAAATTAGTTATATTTTTCAAGTGTTAAAGAATGGTAGTCTTGGGCAGCTTTATTTTGGAAAGGCTCTTCGTCATCGTGAAGACTTTTCACATTTTCAACGAAATGATCTTCCTACAGCTGCAAGCTGTCATTTTTATCAAGATGACCCAGCTTTTTCTCTTGAAACAACACGTCAAGAATTTCCGGTATCAGGTAAAGGGGATTTTCGTGAGGCTGCAATTGAGGTTGTTGATTCTGAAGGGAGAGTTGGAAATTTATTTGCATACCAAGGATATAAAGTAGTAAAAGGAAAGCCAACATTAACAGGGCTGCCAGCAACATATGCTAGAGAAGAAGAAGCTACGACTCTTATCTTGATACTAGAAGATCACCAAGTAGGAGCAAAACTTCAATTATTTTATACCATTTTTCATCATTTGCCGGTTATAACCCGCACTGTAAAAATTGAGAATATAGGAAAACACACACTTTCATTAAATAAGCTCATGAGTTCATCTATTGATCTTCCAGACTCAGATTATAAAATGATTCACTTATCAGGAACATGGTCTAGAGAAAGACATGTAAAAGAAAGAGAGCTTGTACAAGGCATTACTTCCGTCTCTAGCATAAGAGGAGCAAGCTCACATCATGATAACCCTTTTATTGCCTTAAAACGAAAAAATACAACCGAGCATCATAACGAAGTGTATGGCTTCAATTTTGTTTATAGCAGTAATTTTCTAGCACAGGTTCAGGTTGATCATTATGATTCATCAAGAGTGATGATGGGAATTCATCCACATCAATTTCAGTGGAAACTGAACGTAAATGAAAGCTTCCAAGCGCCAGAAATAGTGATTGTTTACTCGAATGAAGGGTTAAACGGTATGAGTCAGGCTTTTCATCATTTATATCGTCAGCATTTAATTCGGGATCCATGGAAAAAAGAAGAAAGACCTGTTTTAATCAACAATTGGGAAGCAACTTATTTTGATTTTAATGAAGAAAAGCTAGTTAATATTGCGAAAAGTGCTAAGGATTTAGGAATTGAATTATTTGTTTTAGATGATGGTTGGTTTGGAAAACGAAACGATGATACATCATCACTTGGTGATTGGTTTGAAGATGAAGAAAAACTCCCGAATGGCTTGGAATCATTAGCAAGCAAACTAAAGGAACTGGATATGAAGTTTGGGTTGTGGTTTGAGCCAGAAATGATTAATCCAGTTAGTCAGTTATATAAGGAACATCCTGATTGGATTGTAGGAAGACCTGGAGAGCACCTTGTTTTTGGAAGAAACCAACTTGTGTTGGATTTTTCAAGATCTGAAGTAGTGAACTATTTATTTGAAAAAATGTCTGGAATGATCCGCAAAACAAGGCTTTCATATATTAAGTGGGATATGAATCGAAATATAACAGATGCCTATTCATCGGCCCTTACCAAAGAGCAACAGGGAGAATTTTTTCATCGTTATATTTTAGGAGTTTATGATTTATACGAAAGATTAACAACTGAATTCCCTGATGTTTTATTCGAATCTTGTGCAGGTGGTGGAGGTAGATTCGATCCGGGTATGCTTTATTACGCTCCACAAGCTTGGACAAGTGATGATACCGATGCGGTGGAGCGTCTTAAAATTCAATACGGAACATCACTTGCTTATCCTATTTATAGTATGGGTTCACATGTTTCAGCTGTTCCGAATCATCAAACATTAAGAAAAACACCGATTGAAACTAGAGCAAACACTGCCTATTTTGGTACATTTGGTTATGAGTTAAATCCACTTGAACTAAAAGAGGAAGAGCGGGAAATTATTAAAACTCAAGTTCAATTTTACAAAAATCATCGTAAACTGATTCGAGATGGAGATTTTTATCGTCTTCAAAGTCCGTTTGAAGAAAATGAAACAGCATGGATGATCGTTTCAAAAGATAAGAAAGAAGCGTTGGTTGGATGGTTTAAAGTTCTTGCGACTGCGAATCCAAAGAAGCAGCAGGTGCTTCCTTTAAAAGGACTTGATGTTAATTTGTTATATGAAGTGAATGGTGAAGAAGCCTATTATGGTGATGAACTAGTTTATAGAGGCTTACCTTTGCCTATTGAATTTAATGGAGTAAACGGAAAATTGGCTGAACGAGGCGGAGATTATCAGTCGGCTGTGTTTTATTTAAATGGGAAAGAGAAATAAAAAGAGAAAAGTGCAGCAGAAGAAGCTACAATGGATTACTTCTTCTGCTTTTTTATCGTATTTTTACTATTTGTATGAATAGGTTGGAAATTTCTTGGTACATTTTAATTCTTTGTTTCTCTTCTTATTACAGGTGCTACTTCAGTTGCTAATCGTTCAATGTTTTCTACCACAGTTTTAAAAGGCATTCCTCCAATATCAATTTGCGCCATGAAACGCTGATGTCCAAAAAGTTCATATTGACGTAAAATTTTTTCAATAATTTCCTGTGAGCTTCCTATAAATAGTGATCCTTTCTCACTGGTTGTCAGTTCAAAATCATTTCTTAGCCATTCTTGATTTGAATTCATTGATCTCCAATAGCTTGAATGATAGGGAAAGAATTCTTTTTTTGCTTGTTCAGTTGTGGTTGAAAGGTAGGTGTGTCCGCTAACTGCTATTTTCATTTCTGTAGGAGACACTCCATATTTATTTGCTTCTTGTCGATAGACATCTACAAGCTCTTTATAAACTCGGTAATCTTTTCCAAAGGTAACGACAACTAAACCAGTACCTAATCTTCCCGCACGTGCTGCACTTTGCGGTGTGCTACCAACACCAACCCATAACGGCAATTTGTCTTGAAATGCACGTGGAACAATGTCTGCATGATGCAGAGGGGAGCGGAAATTCCCTTCCCACGTTACATTTTTCTCTTCATTCAACTTTTGGAAAAGTGTAATATTTTCCTCAAATAATTCATCATAATTTTTTACATCATATCCAAAGAGAGGGAAAGATTCCAAGTAGGCTCCTCGGCCGGCAATAATCTCGGCACGACCATTTGATAAAAGATCAAGTGTTGCAAAATCTTCATATAAACGAACTGGGTCGTTGGTGTTAAAGACTGTGGTTGCGGTTGTTAGTTTTATTCTTTTGGTTACCTGAGAAATTGAAGACAATACAACAGAAGGAGATGACACTGCATAATCAAAACGGTGGTGCTCGCCTAATCCAAAAACATCAAGTCCTGCCTCATCTGCAAGCTTTGCCGCTTCAATGATTTCTTCGATTCGCTGCTTAGCACCGATGGTTTCTCCTGTATGGGGATTCGGACGTAAATCTGCTAAAGAATAAATTCCAATTTCCATTCCATGAGAGTGAATGGTTTCATATTCCTTCATAATTCTCCCTCCAACAATTTCATACATAAGCTACGTGCGTTCCTTGTTTAGTTTATGAACAAATGTCATAAGTTGTAATTGGATTGACTATAATTAATCACTTGCCTATATCTAGGAACTTTTGTTTTACCCATTATCAATGAATCGGTGGTATAATTCTTTTTAGAAAATAGGAAAGGAGGAGAGGGTTATGGAAGAGATTCTAAGGCAAATGCTAAGCGAAATAAAAGAAATGCGAGTTGATATAAATGAATTGCGAAAAGACACAAATGAATTAAAGAAAGACACAAATGAATTGAAGAAAGACACAAATGAATTGAAGAAAGATACGAATGAATTGAAGAAAGATACGAATGAATTGAAGAAAGACACGAATGAATTGAAGAAAGACACAAATGAATTGAAGAAAGATACGAATGAATTGAAGAAAGATACCTCTGAATTGCGAAAAGACACAAATGAATTAAAGAAAGATACCTATGAATTGCGAGAAGGTCAGAAAAGACTAGAAGCCGGACAAGAAAAGTTACAAAAGAATCTTGTTGAAAGTATAGGCTTATATACTGATAAGATTGTTGATTATGTCGATGATCGAACAGAAGTATTAAACAAAAGAGTCTATAAAGTAGAATCTGAAATAGAACGAATGAGTAGACAGTAAAAGTAAATATACAAAGATTAAAAACTTCACTTGTGAATTGATATTCCATTCCATCTACGTAAGTTTTCATCACTAGAAATAAATCCTACATTAATACTAAGATTTTTCACTATAATAGGACAAGCCCCGAAAAGATTCTCAGGGCTTGTTATTTGTTTAATTTTAGTATGCAGTCCATCCTGCGTCAGCAGCGATCACTTGTCCATTTATGAAGCTTGATTCCTCAGAACCTAAGAAAACAGCAAGTTGTGCAACCTCACTAGGTTTACCTACGCGTGGCATTGTACCTTGCCCTGTCGATTGTCGTCCAAATCCAAATTCAGACACACTAGTCATACTTGAACCGATGTTCGTCTCAACACCACCAGGGGCGATACCATTACAACGGATTCCAGATTGAGCATACATATATGCAGTGTTTTTTGTTAATCCAGTTACAGCATGTTTAGAAGCTGTATAAGCTGCTCCTGCACGTGCACCACGTAAGCCACCTGCTGAAATATTATTTATGATGATGCCATGACCTTGCTCTAAGAAGATATTCGTAGCGATACGCATAGCACGCATTACACCTGTAGTGTTCACTGCAAAAACACGATCCCATTTTTCATCAGTAATTTCTCCAACAGGCTCCATACCATCCATAATACCTGCGTTGTTAACTAAAATATCCAGCTTACCAAATGCTTCTTTTGTTTCAGTGAATAATTGTTCTAAGTCTGATAATTCAGCAACGTTTGTACGGTTAGCAATTGCAACACCACCACTTTTGTTAATAGACTCAGCTACAACTTGAGCACCTTCAAAATTATAATCAGAAACAACTACTTTTGCTCCTTCTTTTGCGTAAAGTTCTGTGATTGCTTTTCCCATACCTGAAGCTGCACCTGTTATGATGGCTACTTTATCTATTAATCTCATATTTAAAGATCCTCCTTAAATTTTATTGTACATTTGTTCAATAAAATAATAATATATAGTTGAAACCGCATTCAATAAGCAAAAAATGATGGAATTGTACAATATTGAACAAAAAACTATAAAGTGTTTAATAAAGGAGGGGTGCTATTTGAATAAAAATGATTTGCGTGTTCAAAAAACAAAACAAAGTATCCATTTAGCATTAACGAGCCTGTTAAAAATGAAACCATTAACACATATAAAAGTAACTGAACTTTGTAGAGCAGCAAAAATAAATCGAGGTACATTTTATTTTCATTATCAAGAAGTTGGAGATGTTTTTAAGGAGTTTTTTGAAGAAATAATGGTAGATTTAAAAGAATCTTATAATGAACCTTACCGGCATGCAGATATTCTTAACGTAGAAAATTTAGATCCAAAAACAGTTCGGATCTTTCACCATATAAAGAAGTTTGAAGAGTTTTACAAAATTATCTTATCTAAGGAAGTATCAACAGAATATTATTACATGTTATTCGATGAAATACGTTCAATTTTTATAGAAGATAAAAATACTCTACAGCCTGGAAAGTCTACAGGTTTTTTATATTCTTATTCAGCAAATGCCATTATTGGGTTAATCATTGAGTGGTATCGTCATGAGTTTCAAGAATCAGCTGATGAGATGAATATTCATTTGGTCAATATCCTTAAATTAAGAGCATAGGGACATGGGCTCTACCTCACCGCGCTATATCCGGGTCATCGAAGAAAAATTCGCGCCAATTTTTGCATTTAAAATAATTCAGGCTTAATATGAATGATATAAAAACGTAAAAGAGGTGTTTTCATGAAAACAGAAGAGCATTATTTTAAAGAGGGAAAAACAATTCAACAATATATGGATGAGATGGGCAATTTAAAAGAGGAAAGCTTCCATGTTTATCAAGAGTTTCAACTACCAGATGATGGGTTTGTGAACGAATTAGCAAAGCATTCACTACACTTCTTAGTTATTACGGAGGATTGGTGTGGCGATGCAATGATGATTAACCCTGTTATTCGAAAGCTTGGTGAAGCTGCAGATATTGAAGTTCATGTGACATTAAGAGATGCTGATACAGAACTGATTGATCGACATTTAACAAATGGTGGACGAGCAATACCGATTGTTCTAATTTTGAATGATGAAGGTACATTAATTGGCAAATGGGGTCCTCGTGCGCCAGAAGTTCAGAAAATTGTAGATGATTTAAGGGCTGAACTTCCGGCAAAGGATGATCCTTCTTTTCCGGAAAAACAAAAAGAAATGATTGCGTCTTTACAGAAGCGATATAAAGAGGAAAATACACTTTGGTTATATGTTTATCAGAGTTTTAAGAAGGCCTTATTATCATGTTTAAATTAAGATAAAATTACTTTCACTACATTTCAAAACTTAATTTAAAATAGTCATATTGAAATAACTACCAAATAAATGCTGGTAGTTATTTTTTTGTTTTTCTAAAAACATAAAAATGTTGAAGTTGGTGTGATAACACTGGTTTCAACGTTTTTTAGTAATCTAGCAAAACATAATAAAAGAAACCCTATTGACCACAAGTCATTAATTTTTTATAATGAAAGTGGAAATAAACAAACAAAAGTGGTACAAAATAAACATAATAAATAAAAAGTAAACATTAAATAGCAGAGAAACAAAAGAGTTATACCAAAGCAAAAAAGCTAAAAGAAACTTTAACTGAAATTGAAAACGTTTTATCTGTTTGGGATTTTAAACTATTACAATAATTTTTGGAGGGATTACAATGACTCAAAAACAAGCTTTTCTAGAGAAAACTGAGATTATTAACTACATAGATGTATTGATGGATAATCTTTCACAAATAAAAGATAATACAGGTGAATTTTTATTAAACTTTGATGGTTTAGTTGTTGATGATAAGAGCTGGAATGTTTGGAACTGGCCGCAAGGTGTTGGGTTGTATGGAATCTTTAAATATTGGAAACTAACAAATAGTCAGAAGGCATTAACTATAATTACTGATTGGTTTCAAGCTAGATTTGAAGAAGGGGTACCACCTAAAAATGTGAATACAATGGCTCCTCTATTAACGCTAGCATTTCTATATGAAGAAACTAAGGATCAGACATTTGTTCCTTATTTAGAAAATTGGGCAGAGTGGGTTATGCATGATATGCCACGAACTGAGGAAAACGGTCTTCAACATATGACATACGGCCCTGAAAATAAAAATCAGCTATGGGATGACACCTTGATGATGACTGTTTTACCTTTGGCTAAGATCGGAAGACTTT
This sequence comes from Metabacillus sp. YM-086, assembly GCF_048059995.1. Lineage (NCBI taxonomy): Bacteria > Bacillati > Bacillota > Bacilli > Caryophanales > Bacillaceae > Metabacillus > Metabacillus sp. YM-086. The sequence continues at coordinate 71,504 of NZ_JBLUOI010000011.1, forward strand.
TCAATAAACAAGATTATATTGAAGAAGCGAAAAGACAATTTTTAATTCATATAAAGTATTTAAGTGATCGTAAAACAGGATTATGGTTTCACGGCTGGACTTTTGAAGAAAACCATAATTATGCAGACGCATTATGGGGAAGAGGGAACTGCTGGATTACCATTGCTATTCCGGAATTTATCGAAATTCTTGATTTAAAAGAGGGAGATTTCTTAAGAGAATATCTTCTTGATACATTAAAAAGACAAATTGAAACATTAGCTGAATATCAAGATGAAAGCGGATTATGGCATACATTAATCAATGACAAAACATCTTATTTAGAAGCTTCTGCAACAGCTGGCTTTGCTTATGGCATTTTGAAGTCTATTCATAAACGATATATTGGTCAAGAATATAGAGAAACAGCTTACAAAGCAATTCGTGGAATTGTGAAGGAAATTAATGATGAAGGTGCTTTGCAAAAGGTATCAGTTGGAACAGGTATGGGTGATACATTAGAGTTTTATAAAGAAATCAAAACTACTACAATGCCATACGGACAATCGTTAGCTGTTTTAAGTTTGTCTCAATTTTTATATGAATTTTTCTAAAAAATTGTTTCATTGAATAATAGATTTGGCTAGTGACAGAGTGAAGTTGCTAGCTAAATCTATTAAGAGCAAAGGAGATTAATTTCACAGGGGGAAAAAAATTGAAGAAAATCATTCCAGTATTCTTTATAGGGTTGTTATGTGTTATTTTAATCACTGGCTATAGTAAAAATGAGAACGATTCCATAGTTTTACGGTTTGCATATGCAAGTAATAGTCAACCAGTAAAAGATGCAATGGCTGAGTTTGGAAGGTTACTTTCTGAGAAAACGAACGGAGAAGTTACGGTTGAATATTATCCTGATAGTCAATTAGGTGGAGAACGTGAATTAATCGAACTAACGCAAACAGGGGCAGTGGATATTACAAAAGTTAGTGGATCAGCATTAGAAAGTTTCTCTGATAAATACTCCATCTTCGGATTACCTTACTTATTTGATAATGAAGAACATTTTTACCTGGTAATGGATAGTGACCTTGTTCAACCAATTTTTCAATCAACAGAAAAGCTGGGGTTTGTTGGATTAACGTATTATGATTCTGGACAAAGAAGTTTTTATATGACCGATGGACCGATTGAAAGCCCAAGTGATTTAGCAGGCAAAAAAATTAGGGTTATGCAAAGTCAAACCGCAATCAAAATGGTTCAATTACTAGGAGGCTCACCAACACCTATGGACAGCGGTGAAGTGTATACTTCCTTACAGCAAGGAATTTTAGATGGTGCGGAAAATAATGAGTTTGCGATCACAGAAGCTGGACATGGTGAGGTAGCAAAATATTATTCATATGACGAACATACAAGAGTTCCAGATATTATGGTAATCAACAAAGAAACGTTAGAAGGATTAACAGAAGAGCAACAAGAGGCTGTCTATGAAGCAGCAAAAGAATCAACAGAATTTGAAAAAGTCGTTTGGAAGGATGCAGTCGATCAAGCAAAAGAAAGGTCGGAAAATGAATTTGGTGTAGTCTTTAATGAAGTCGATAAGAAGTCTTTCCAAGAAGCGGTACAGCCGTTACATGATGAATTTGCCAATAATGAAGAGTTCAAGCAATTGTATGAAGATATTCAGAAGTTGAAAGAAAATAAATGATAGAGGTTGATACGATGAGAGATGTAAAGAAAAGTGTCGATAGAGTCATAGAATTTCTTACTTGTACTTTATTTTTATTAATGGTAGCGGTTGCAAGTTGGCAAGTATTAAGTCGCTTTATTTTAAAAAATCCAAGTACATTTACAGAAGAATTATTAAGGTATAGCTTGATATGGTTAGCTATGCTGGCAGCTGCATATGTTGTAGGAAAAAATGAGCATATTGCAATTACCTTTTTAAGAGATCGTTTGATTGAGGAATCAAGAATTAAACTAGATATTCTTATTCAATCTTTCTTCCTATTATTCTCTGCAATTATTATGGTCTATGGTGGAGCAAAGGCTGTTTCGTTAACAATGGCACAGATTTCTCCTGCCTTGCATTTACCGATGGGATTTGTTTACTTGGCTTTACCTCTATCTGGTGTTTTTATTCTGTTTTACAGCACAACGAATATTTTGGAGTTGTTACATAAAAAGAAAAAAGTAACCGTTATTAAGCAGAAGAATGCAAGTTAAGTTAATTATTAATGAAAGCAGGTGCAACCTATGGAGTTACAAGCAAGCTTAATCTTAATTGCTGTTTTTGCTCTATTAATGGTAATTGGAATACCGATTGCAATTAGTATCGCATTAGCTTCGCTAGCAACAGTAATTATTGTTTTACCTTTTGATGTTTCTGTATTCACTTCAGCACAAAAAATGATTACTAGTTTAGATAGCTTTTCTCTATTAGCGGTACCGTTTTTTATTCTTTCAGGAATTATTATGAATAATGGTGGAATTGCGATCAAGCTCGTCAATCTAGCAAAGTTAATAGGTGGTAGAATACCGGGATCATTAGCACATACAAACATTATCGGAAATATGTTTTTTGGTTCGATTTCTGGTTCTGCGATTGCTGCTTCAACTGCAATTGGTGGAACACTGATTCCACTGCAAGAAAAAGAAGGATACAGTAAAACCTATTCAGCAGCAGTTAATATTGCATCAGCTCCAACAGGGATGTTAATTCCTCCGAGTTCAGCGTTTATTATTTTCTCTTTAATAAGTGGTGGAACTTCGATTGCCGCATTATTCATGGGTGGATATGTTGTAGGGATATTATGGGGATTAGCCGTTATGCTGGTTGCGTTTTTTATCGCTAAGAAAAATAAATATCCGGTTATTCCGATGGTTTCTTTTAGTGATGCTAGAAAAATTATTATAGACGCGATTCCTAGTTTATTGCTTGTTGTAATTATTATTGGAGGAATTCTTTCAGGGATTTTTACGGCGATAGAGGCCTCGGCAGTTTGTGTTGTTTACTCATTATTTTTAGCTCTTGTTTTCTATCGATCCATTTCTCTTAAGCAATTGCCAGGTGTTTTGATACAAGCAGTGCAGATGACCGGTGTTATTATGTTTTTAATCGCTGCTTCATCAGGTATGTCTTTTGTTATGGCGCTAACTGGTATACCTGAAGCAATTAGTAATGGAATCTTAGGAATCTCAGACAATAAGTTTGTTATCCTTGCATGTATTACAGTGATTCTATTAATAGTTGGGACATTTATGGATATTGCACCTGCAATCTTAATTTTTACACCAATCTTTTTACCAATTGCCACAAACTTAGGAATTGATCCTGTACACTTCGGAATCTTCTTTGTATTTAACTTATGTATTGGAACGATTACACCTCCTGTTGGAACAGGATTATTCGTAGGAGCGAGCATAGGGAAGGTGAAGATTGAGAAAATAATCAAGCCTTTGCTTCCGTTTTATGTAGCGATTGTCGTGATTTTAGTGTTGGTTACGTTTGTGCCGCAGATTAGCTTGTTTTTGCCTAATTTGTTTGGGTTGTAAAATTTAGAAAAAGGCAACAAATCTATTATCAGAATTGTTGCCTTTTTCTTAAGGATGAATAAACTCTACAAATTGAGAAACACCTTCTCTATTAAATCGCTGTGGCTTTTTAACGAGCCATAAACTTCTTTCAATATGAACATCCTTAATTTTTATTTCTTGTAAATAGCCCTGTTCTAATTCTCTAGCAACAGTCAGTTTAGAAAGTATGCTAATTCCAAGTCCTGACTCAACGGCACTTTTTATGGCTTGTGTGCTACCGATTTCCATATAACTATTTATCTTTTCCAAAATTCCATACTCTTTAAGGGCATTTTCTGCGATGAGTCTTGTCCCTGAAATTGATTCACGCCAAATCATTTTTTCGTTTGCTAATTCCTCAATTTGAATTTCAGATCGGTCCTTCCATGGGTGATCTGGAGAGCAAACGAGGATGAGTTCATCATTGGCAAATTTCTCAACAATCAGATGTTTATCTTCAACAATTCCTTCAACTAATGCAATATCAATCACATCATTCGTTAAATCCTCTAACACACTTGGTGTATTTCGAATCGTTAAGGTTACCTTTATATCTGGTGCATGTTTTTTAAATCGACCAAGTAAACTTGGTAATAGAAACTCACCAATTGTCAGAGAAGCACCTACCCTAAGATTTGAATTGTACTCTCCGGTAGCTTGAAGGATCACTTCTTTAGACCTGTCAAAATCATTAATAATGGCTTTAGCAAAAGGATAGAGCATTTTCCCTGTTTCTGTAACAGTAAGCTTTCCTTCTGTTCGATCAAATAATAAGGTACCATAAAAATTCTCTAATTGGCGGATTTGTCTTGTCACAGCCGGCTGAGACACAAAGCTTAATCTTGCTGCTTGACTAATGCTTCCTTCATCAACGACTAAGCAAAACATTTTAAGGTTTTCTATATTCATAAATACCCTCCCAATTAGACAAATTTATCTTATCTTTATATAATACCCTAGGTCGGCTTATCAGGAAATAAGCTTGCTATAACAATCTGTTATATGCTATGCATTTGTTGCAATATGCTTCCGTTAAAAAGAATGTTATCGTATATATAAGAAGAACTTTAAAAGTAAAGGAAATGGTAAAGATGACCATTAAAAAGTATATTCCACTAGGATTGGAACAATATAACAAAAATCTTTTAAGTAAAGATTTGATTGCAGGCTTAACCTTATTTGTGATGCTTGTTCCTCAAGGTATGGCATATGCGATGTTAGCTGGTTTACCACCGGTTATGGGGTTGTATGCTTCAACCATTCCTTTAATCATTTATGCAGTATTAGCCTCTTCAAGGCATTTATCGGTTGGTCCAACAGCCATAACATCTTTACTTGTTTTTTCAGGAATATCGAGTATAAGGGAGCCTGGGTCACAGGATTATATCACGCTTGTTATTTTATTGGCACTTATGGTGGGGACAATTCAATGTTTGCTAGGAGTATTAAGAATGGGTTTTATTGTGAAATTCATTTCACCATCTGTGCTGGGTGGCTATACTTCAGCTGCAGCTATCATAATTGGTCTAAGTCAGTTAAAGCATCTGATTGGAATCGATCTTGGTACGTATTTTCAGGCTCATCATTTACTGATTGGAATAAGTAGGGAAATAGCGAATTTACATTGGATGACTGTTCTTTTAGGAATAAGTAGTATCATCTTTTTAATCATTTTTAAAAAAATAAATTCACGTTTTCCAGCTGCTCTTGTCCTAATTCTGTTGTCTTCATTAAGTGTGTACATTTTTTCATTACACGAAAAAGGTGTTCAAATTGTTGGGACGGTGCCAAATGGGTTTCCAACTTTAGTATTGCCAACGATTTCATTAGAAAGTGTGAAGCAATTAATTATACCAGCAATCATCATTGCATTGCTTGGTTTTATGGAGTCATTGGCAATAGGGAAAACAATTGCGGATAAAGAAAAATATAAACTTAACCCAAATCGTGAGTTAAAGGCATTAGGCTTAGCTAATATGCTAGGTTCGTTGTTTCAGATCTTCCCTGTTAATGGAAGCTTTTCAAGAAGTGCAGTGAATCATCAAAGTGGTGGCGTTACGCAATTAGTGTCAATTTTCACTAGTTTGTTTATGATCATTACATTGATGTTATTTACTTCTTATTTTTATTATTTGCCGAGTGCAGTTCTAGCTGCGATCATTATCGTTGCCGTCTATAAATTAATTGATATTGAACAAGCAAAATTCTTGTTCAATGTAAGATCAATAGATGGATGGAGCTGGATTGTCACCTTTTTTGTCACCTTATTTGTTGGAATTCAGTGGGGAATTTTAGTTGGTGCTATTTTTAATTTCTGTTTGTTGTTAGCAAGAATAACAAGGCCAAATATTATTGAAATGGGATATCTTGAAAAGGAACAAATATTTCGCGATATAAAGAGATTTCCTCAAGCGACAACACTTGAAGATTTAATTATGATTCGAGTTGATTCTTCGATTCATTTTGCAAACATTTCTTATTTGGAAGAAAAAATCAGAGAGTTTCTTTATTTAAAGCCTTTAGCTAACATGATTATTATCGATTTTTCCGGAGTGAATGATATGGACACACCGTCCTTTGAGGTAATAGAAGATTTGAAGGAACAACTAAAAAAGGAAAAAAACATTAGCATGTACTTTGTCGGAATGAAGGGTACTGTTAGGGAAACAGCAAATAAATTAGGCTGGGATCGTAAATTTAATGAAGAAATGAATTATTATACGATTGAAAAATTACTTGAAAATAAGAAAATAAGGGTATCAACTTCTTCCGATAAAAACAATCAAACACCGTATATGTATTATATTTAAAAGGTGAGTAGCAAAATGTATGATTTGCTACTCACCTTTTTCTTATGTTAAAGTTTTGTACTTCTTAGGAGTTATGCCGGTATATTTCTTGAACACCTTTGTGAAATAACTTTGATCATGAAAGTTTAAGATTGTCGAAATTTTCAAAAGTGAATAGTCCGTAAAAGTTAACAATGTTTTGGCTTCATCAATTTTCGTTTGATGAATATATTCCGCAATGGGCATTCCTACTTCTTTTTTAAAAAGAGATGATACATAATTTGGATGCATATCTACGAGTTCCGCAAGTTGTGTTAGGGTCAATTCTTCGTAAAGATGTGTATAAATATAATTCATACACTTGTTTATTGGCTTAGAGTAGCTTTGTTGTTTCTGCTTACGTACACGATCGGCAAATTCACTTAATGCTTGTTCTATAAAAGGATCAATCAATGAACAATCTGTTAATTCCTCTAAGCTTTGGATATACAAATCGCTAAGTGTATAAGCAATTTCATAATGAAGACCACCTTCAATTGCGGCGCGTGTTGCTAAAGTAATCGCAGTAATACCAAGGTTTTTACTATGACGTAACTGACTTTTTTTAGAAAGAATTCCAACCTTACCGTTTTCGGGACTTATTTTAAATATCTTTAAGAATTCTTCCTTCCTACCTTCTTTAATGAATTGAAAGAGCCTTTTCTCATACATAAAATCATGATGAAATGAGACATTTTCCCGTTGTTGCGAAATGGTTACTTCGGGATCTTCAATTTTGAATGTAAGATCTCCAGCTTTACTATTTTTTAAAATGATTTCTGCCGGGTCCAGTGTTTCTTGGTAAAGCATATAGTATATTTGCATGCTAATATTCATTAATTTCATATGAGAAAGTCGGGGAAGGGTTTCAAAATAATAAACGAGTTTTTCACTTAGACTCTTTTGAACATTCATATCATTTATGAGTGCTGCTAGTCTATCATTTGTTAGCTCGGGTGCAAGAGTTGGACCGACAATGATCATTCCTTTATACTCATTCTCCTGTCTAATTTGAATGATAAAAAATTCTTCATAGTGTTCTGTTTTGACGAACAGTGGGAATAGAAATGTTTTTTTTCTAAAGTTAAATTGCTTGAATATGTTCGGATGAAACGAGCTGTTAGGATTTTTAAAACGAAGAGAAGACTGTTCAAATTTAACCATATCGTTGTGATCTATGAAGGTAATAGGAATGTTAAAGGATTCATAAATCAGTTTGCAAATATAATCTACGTCCTTAAGTAGCATCTTTGTCTCCTCACATTTTATTTAAATGATACCATACAGAATATAATATTAAAATATAGCTAAAAATACTAAAATAATACCAAAATTATGTGGGTTTGTTCTTTATAATAAAACATATAGTTTAGTAGAAAGCGTTTACTTTATGGATTTTATGGAGGGATTATGGTGACAAAGGACATTAAAGCTCTTATATCTCAAATGACACTAGAAGAAAAAGCCGGTCTATGTTCCGGTAAAGATTTCTGGAATCTAAAAGGAATCGAACGCTTAGATATTCCATCAATTATGGTAACAGACGGCCCACACGGATTGCGTAAACAAAGAATGGGGGCTGATCATTTAGGGCTATTTGATAGTGTACCTGCTACATGCTTTCCATCTGCTGCAGGAATGGCGAGCTCGTGGGATCGTAATCTAATTCAGCAAGTTGGGGTTGCGTTAGGAGAAGAATGTCAGGCTGAGGATGTAGCTGTTCTTCTTGGACCTGGGGCAAATATTAAGCGTTCGCCTTTATGTGGTCGTAATTTTGAGTATTTCTCGGAAGATCCGTACCTTTCATCAGAAATGGCAGCAAATCATATTAAAGGGGTTCAAAGTCAAGGTGTTGGAACATCATTAAAGCATTTTGCGGCAAACAATCAAGAACATCGCAGAATGTCAACGGATGCGATTGTTGATGAAAGAACATTCCGTGAAATCTACTTAGCTAGCTTTGAAGGAGCAGTAAAGCAATCACAGCCGTGGACAGTGATGTGTTCTTATAATAAAGTAAACGGCGAATTTGCTTCTGAAAATAACTATCTATTAAATGATATTTTAAAAGAAGAGTGGGGCTTTGAAGGCTTTGTTGTTTCAGATTGGGGAGCAGTAAATGAGCGTGATGTTGCCTTGGCTAATGGGTTAGAGTTAGAAATGCCGGCTTCAAAAGGAATTGGTGAAAATAAAGTGATTGAAGCGGTTCAAGATGGTACATTATCTGAAGAAAAGCTTGATGCTGCTGTGGAACGTATTCTCCGTATTATTTTTAAAGCAGTTGAAGAAAAGAAAGAGAATGCAACATATGATCAAGAAGCACATCATCAATTAGCTAGAGTTACGGCTAGGGAAAGTATGGTGTTATTAAAAAATGAAAATAGCATTCTACCACTTAAAAAAGAAGGAAGCATCGCAGTAATTGGTGAATTTGCCAAAGCCCCAAGATATCAAGGTGGAGGAAGCTCACATATTAAGCCAACAAGGCTTGAAAACATTCTAGAGGAAATTGAAAAGTCTGCTGGATCGAAAGCAAATGTTACTTATGCTCAAGGATTCTATCGTGATAAAGATGAGATTAATGAGTCGTTAATCCAAGAAGCAAAAGAAGTGGCAGCACAAGCAGAAACAGTTGTCTTGTTTGCTGGTTTGCCAGATCGTTATGAATCTGAAGGCTATGATCGTGTACACTTACACATTCCAGCAAATCAACAGCGTTTACTTGATGCTGTTGCTGAGGTGAACTCCAATATCATTGTTGTCTTAAGTAACGGGGCACCTATTGAAATGCCATGGTTAGATAAAATAAAAGGATTACTCGAAGGTTATCTTGGAGGTCAAGCACTTGGCGGAGCCATTGCAGATATTCTTTTTGGTGATGAAAATCCAAGCGGGAAGCTTGCTGAAACATTCCCAAAACAATTAAGTGACAATCCTTCTTATTTATTCTTCCCAGGTGAGGGAGATCGAGTGGAATATCGTGAAGGAATTTTCGTTGGTTATCGCTATTATGATACAAAAAATGTAGAAACTTTATTTCCGTTTGGATATGGACTCAGCTATACAACATTTGAGTATAGCAATCTATCAGTAAGCTCTAAACAACTAAAAGATACAGAAACACTTAATGTAACAGTTAATGTGAAAAATACAGGTGCTGTCGCTGGTAAGGAAGTTGTTCAGCTTTATGTTAAAGATGTAGAAAGTAGTGTTAGCAGACCTGAAAAGGAATTAAAGGGGTTTGAAAAAGTTGAATTACAACCTGGCGAAGAAAAATCCGTTACATTTACGTTAGATAAACTTGCTTTTGCTTACTACAACACCGAGCTTAAAGATTGGCATGTAGAAAGTGGAGAGTTCGAACTATTAGTAGGGAAAAGCTCTAAAGAGATTGTTTTATCAGAAAAGGTAAACATTGAATCTTCATTAGAACTTCCATTAGTTGTTCATCGTAATACAACAATTGGAGATCTGCTTGCAAACCCTAAAGTTGCACCATTAGCGAAAGAAATGTTAGCAAGGGCTCAAGAAGGAAGTCCGTTTGCAGCAGCTGGTGAGGACGAAGGGGAAGGTACAGAAATGATGGCAGCGATGATGAAATATATGCCTTTGCGTGCTTTATCTAATTTTAGTGATGGTAAATTCACCGAAGAAATGCTTCAAGGGATGATTCATCAGTTAAATGAGGTGCAGAAGAATCCTCTTGTGAAATAGAAGTAGAATTAGTCACAGTCATTAATGATTGACCATTAACACATATTTTGCTAGAATGATCTAAACTAAATGATCGATTCCCAAAGGGGAGTAGCTGTTAAACAAAGTCGTCATTTCGGGAGTTTTAAGCCCCGGCTTTGTTGGCAATAATTCTGATTGCTAGCGAGACCTTTGCCAATTTTATTAATTGGTGAAGGTCTTTTTTTAGACCTTTACTAAATAGTAAGGGTCTTTTTTTATTGAAAAATGAATGAATGGAGAATGTGGATGAAATCTGTTCTTAAACTAGAGATGGAGAGAAAACATCTTAGTATATCAAAAATGTGGTTATTAACAGTCCTTGTTGGACTAGCTATGAATGTAGTGATTTTTATTCAATTGTCACTTACTTTATTGGAGAAAAACTCATTTTCATTTGATGCTGTGTTAATACGTGCTGTTAGGTCCTACTCTTCTCAGATAATGGATCTAGTGATGGTGTTTATTACTCATCTTGGCTCTAGTACGATGCTCGGATTCTTACTTATTGTTGGGATGGTATGGCTTTACTTAAAATACAAAGATGTATTAGCTACTCTATGCTTTTTGATTGTTGTGGCAGGAGGAGGGTTTCTTAATTCACTATTAAAGATCTATTTTAATCGAGATCGTCCTGATGATAATAGATTGATTGAAGCAGATGGCTTAAGTTTTCCAAGTGGACATTCAATGGGAAGCATGCTGCTTTATGGATTTTTAGTTTATTTGTCTCTTAGATATGATAGATGGAAGATACGTAAAGCTGGAGTCGTGACCTCGCTCATTTGCCTTATCTTCTTAATTGGAACCAGTCGTATTTATTTGGGAGTTCATTATCCTTCTGATGTTTTTGCAGGTTTTCTTGCAGGGTTTGTTTGGCTTGGTGGGTGGGTCATAGCCCTGGAACTAGCATATATATGGAATAACAAGAAACGAAGATACTAAAGTACTCAAGAAAAAAGGTGAAGCTATGGAAAAAGATTGGTTAGTCGTTGATAAGCTGTTGTCTAAAATAAAAATCACATCAAATCCGAATAATAAGCCTGTAACCATTCACGGCAGTTTGGATGATTTACGATGCATCGGTGTTGGGACGGATGCTGCTGTTTTTCAATATGCACATAAACCACAATATGCTTTTAAGCTATATGCTGAGGATAAAAAGGAAAAAATTCAAATCGAAGCAGAGGTATATCAAAGGTTAAAGAATTCACCATTTTTCGCTACTTGCTATGCTGTGTATGATCGTTATTTAGTTTTAAGCTTTGAAGCAGGTATTACTTTATACGACTGCATTTTACAAGGAATTCATATTCCACAACAAGTCATTTTAGATGTTGAAGATGCTAGGGATTTTGCAAAAGAGCAGGGGCTGAATCCACGTGATATACATTTGAAAAATATCTTACTTCAACAAGGTAGGGCGAAGGTTATTGATGTATCTGAATACGGAAAGGAAGGAAACGACCTTCGATGGGAGCATTTGAAAAAGGCATACGAGCAGTATTATGATTTGATTGATGGTAAAACCATTCCTTTTTGGTTAATGCAAACTGTGCAAAAGTGGTATAATCAGAAAAATTTTGGGACGTTTGATGAGTTTATGAAGGATGTTTTGAGGTTGACGTTTTTTAGGAAGTGATAATCGTTCGATAATTACTTTTATTAAATCTCCATTCATAGAGTTATTCTTTATCTATAAGCTAGCTACTATTCTTGTTGTCAAAGGAGCATAATAAAGCAATTTTTTTATAGTGTATAGTTATTTGTGTAGAAAAGATATGAAAGAGTTTTAAATAAAATACTTTATAACATAGCTTCAGTCCAAATGGGATTGAAGTTTTTTTATTCAGCTCTTTCCACAAATTTAACGAAACACATTTCTTTTTTTCCTACATAAAGTAGCTAACTATTCTTTTCTTATTCTATTACAATAAAAGCAAGACAACTGAATATTTGGAAAAGGGGGATAAAATTGAAAGCGTTTACTAAAATATCTAATAGGGGGCTAACAAAGTGAAAGTGATTAACCCGATGAATGTTATTGATAATAGTAAAATTTCTTCGTTTCATGTATGGCTAATAACTTGGTTGTTTTTAGTTATTGCTTTTGATGGGTATGATGTTGTCGTTTATGGTGCGTCTGTTCCATCATTAATACAGGAGTGGGGAATTTCAGATGTAACAGCTGGTGCAATAGGTAGTTACACGGTTATTGGAACCGCTTTGGGGGCAGTTATTTTTGGGATGCTGTCTGATAAAATAGGTCGTAAAAAAATTATTTTGCTGACGACGTTCCTATTTAGTTTCTTTACTATGATCTCTGGTTTTGCAACAGGCCCAATTTTATTCGCTGTATTTAGAATCATTGCCGGGATTGGTTTAGGTGGGGTAATGCCGAATGTTATTGCGCTTGCTACTGAATTTTCTCCAAAACGAGTTCGATCTGCTATTGTTTCTTTCATTTTCTGTGGATATTCTATTGGCGCACTTGCAGCAGCACTGACAAGCCGTTCACTTTTACCAACAGTTGGATGGGAGCCAGTTTATTGGTTAGCGGGTATTCCACTTTTGTTTATCCCATTTTTATTAAAAAGTATCCCTGAATCAGTAGGGTTTCTTATCGAAAAAGGCAAAGAAGAGGAAGCTAGAAAAACATTAATGAAAATTGATCCAAGCTTAAGAACTGGTGGGGAGTTTGAATTTGTAAAACCACCTGCAAAAGAACCTGGTTCACCAGTTGTGAAGCTATTTGAAGATAAACGTGCATTAAGTACCATAATGTTCTGGATTTCTTGCTTTAGTGCCTTTGTCTTAATTTATTCTATGAACACATGGTTACCTCGCCTTATGATGCAATCAGGTTATGATCTTAGCTCAAGTCTAGCATTTACGGCTGTCATGCAAATAGGAGCAATTGTAGGTACGATTATTTTTGGTCGTTTGGTTGATAAAATTGGATTTAAAAAGGTTCTTGTTCCTTTATTCTTCTGTGGTGCTATAGCGTTATCATTTATCGGATTAACAAATAGTATGGCAATCGCTTTTGTATTAATTGCGATCATTGGTGCAGCTTCAGTTGGATTACAGAACATCTCCAATGCATTTGTTTCTCAATACTATCCTTCTAGTATGCGTTCCACAGGACTTGGAAGCACGATGGCATTTGGTCGTATTGGAGGAATAGTAGCGCCAATCTTTGTTGGGTTCCTATTAACAATGAATCTATTACCGCAATTTAATTTTGTCGCAATCGGAGGAGCAGCATTACTTGGAGGAATCGCAATGTTGTTTGTCCAAGAAAAGCATGGAGATTACTATGAAGCAAAAGAAGAGGTTAAACCAACAAATAGCCCAGTGAATGTAGCAAAATAGCAAAATAAATATGTCAGGTTTTAACTTCAAATGGGTTAACTTACCTACTATTCTTCGAGAAATTTTAGAATGGTAGAAGGTTGCCCATTTGCTATTTTTGTTTAGGTGTCTAAAAATTTAAGCAAAGAAAGGGATTATGTAAATGGAATCGACATTTCTTTTTAAAGCAAATATTCAGGTAGCTAACCCAATTGAAGTTGGGGATGTTGGAACAGGCATAAGGAGAGTTATTCCGATTATTGGAGGTACTTTTGAGGGGGAGGGTATAAAAGGGAAGATCTTATCAGGTGGAGCTGATTACCAGATGATAAGATATGATGGTGTAACGGAAGCTCTTGCTCACTATGTAATTGAAACGGATGATGGTGTACCAATTTATGTGATTAATAAAGGATATAGACATGGGCCTAAAGAAATTATTGATAAAATCATTCGTGGTGAGCAGGTTCCTGACGGTTCTTATTATTTCAAAACTACACCTACTTTCGAAACAAGCAGTGAAAAGTACTCTTATTTGAACCGAATGATTTACATTGGTGAGGGATTAAGAGGGCCTAATGATGTTCAAATCTCATTTTATCAAGTTGATTAATTGTTTAAACGATCACGATTACCTTTTCAATTAAGTTTTTCTTCTTTTATACTATTAGTATCTAGAAAAACGGAAACAGGGGGTTATTGTGTGTCAAACAGTAAGAGAGAAGTACTCATGAAAAAAGTAGAACATCATCTACGAACCACATCCCGGCAGCTAATAAAAATTAATACAGAAGATGAAGTGCTTCAATATTTAGCTGATTCCTTCCGTTCTGAATTATATTGTGATTTTGTTGGAGTCGTATTGAGTGAGGGAGATTCTTTTATTCCTAAGGCATGGAGTGGAAATATTCCTTCAATCCTTAGGCATTTCCCTCTTTTAGCGGCAAACTGTTCCTCCAAACTTCTTCGTCAAAGCCTAACATATAAAGCATCTGCAACAAATAACTCTTGTAGGTTAACAGAGATCCTTAAGGAAGAAAATGTGAAAACATGGTTCACTGTTCCGTTAAATGATGATATTCATCACTTTGGTTTTTGTATCGTAGGGTTTTTAAGTTATGTGCCATTATTAGAGATGGAAAGCCATTTTGAGGAATTCGGAAAGGATATGGCTGTAGCTCTATCTGTTGCAAGACAAAAGGAAAATCAGTTGAAAAAGCTCGAGGGAATTGAATGGATTAGCAAAAATCAGTCTCTTGATTCTTCTCTAGATCAGCATTTTTCAGAAGTAACATACAGAGCTGGGAAATCAACAAATGCTGATTTTGCTTGTATGTATATATATAATGAGAAAGAGAATTGCTTTGACTTACAAAGGCCTGTATATGGGGAAATGGAATATCTCGATCGAATGATGATTGAGGACAACTATGCGCTTAAGGAATACTTTCCATTTCTTGAGGTAACGGGATGCGCTCAAATGACAGTCCCACTCTTAATTGACCTTAAGCCAATTGGTGTACTTCATGTTCAGAATAAATATGAAAGACCTTTTACTGAGGAAGACTTAAAAATATTAGAAATGCTATCAACACATGTTGCAACTCTTTTAGAAAATGCACGATTATATAAAAGTGAAAAAGATAATAAAAACCGCCTACACTATTTATTAGATTTTCAACAATCACTTGTGAAGAAAACAGTTGAAGATGATGATTTTGAAGGTATTACATTAAAGCTCTCAGATTTGTTTCAAGAAACCGTTATCTTATATGACCGATTTATGAGGCCAATTGCTTTTAATTTCCGAAATAGTGATAACGATTACAATCTACCTGATAACCTTGCCTTACAAGCGAATATGCTAAGGCAAAATCTTAAAAAACAAGAGAAGTTTACAGTCGTACACCCTGACAGAGATGACTGTGTGTTTTCTTTTTGGGTGATCAATGGCGGAGGCAATTTGTTGGGTTATCTTTCTGTTTGCAATACAGCAAGCGAGATGAATGAATTTGACCAGCTAACAGTTGAGATGGCACGAAATATATGCTCGATTCAGTTTATTAAGCAAAAGCTTGTTCTCGATACAAAAGAGCAGGTCAAGGATAGCTTTATTAGTAAATTGTTGGTCGAAAAAGTCGAAGATCAAGAGAGTATCATTCAATATGCTAACCTATTTCAATGGGATATTTTTAAATATCATCGTGTTGCCGTATTGACGGTTTCAATAGATGAAGATGATCTTTTAGAACAGCAAGCCAAAAAAGTGCTTATATGGGATGCGATCAAGTCACATCTTGCAAAGTTTGATTCTCGGATATTAACAGTGTCACATGATGAAAACTATATCCTGCTCCTACCAGTGGATGATGATGTTCAAAGTAAAAAGTATTGGAAAAACCTTTATGATAATATAGAAAGATGGTCACTAGAAGTGTTTTCGGGTTGTAAGATATTATTGGGGATTGGTACATCAACAAGCAATATGAAAGATTATTATGTAAGTTACCAACAGGCACTTCTAACATTAAATGTTATGAATATTAGGATGAAGCATATCTCTTTTTCACTATATGAAGATCTTGGAGCTTATACAATTCTCCACCATCTTGATCAATCTAATGCAGTAAACTTGTTTATAAAAAGTCAGCTGGATCCTCTTTTAACTTACACAGAAAATAAAAACATAGATTTATATCATACCTTATATGTTTTTCTACAAAATAACGGAAATATCAAAAGTACATCAGATGAGCTTTTCATCCACCGGAGCTCCCTGTTATACAGACTTGAAAAAATTGAATCACTACTAAATATTGATTTGAATGATGCTGAAATCAGGTTTAATTTAATGATGGCCTTTAAGCTTCATGATATGCATGGGGATCGGCTAAAGAAGAGCTAGATTAGTAGTAGAAGCAGTCCAACTTGTGTGAGTTGGGCTGTTTTTTTCGTGGGGGGAAGTGGTTTTACTTGCTAAGGGGATGCAGGCAGAAGTGAAAGGGGAGAAGGTGGATTTTGTTCATAGGGTTGATGAACGACAAAAGTAACTGGAAAAGAGAGGGAAGTGTCGTTCATAAGGTTGATGAACGACAAAAGTGACTGGAAAAGAGAGGGAAGTGTCGTTCATAAGGTTGATGAACGACAAAAGTAACTGGAAAAGAGAGGGAAGTGTCGTTCATAGGGTTGATGAACGACAAAAGTGACTGAGAAAGAGAGGGAAGTGTCGTTCATAAGGTTGATGAACGACAAAAGTAACTGAGAAAGAGTAGACAGTGTCGTTCATAAGGTGGATGAACGACAAAAGTAACTGAGAAAGAGTAGGCAGTGTCGTTCATAAGGTTGATGAACGACAAAAGTGACTGAGAAAGAGAGGGAAGTGTCGTTCATAGGGTTGATGAACGT
>NZ_JBLUOI010000011.1:88478-110676 GCF_048059995.1 Metabacillus sp. YM-086
TTCATAGGGTTGATGAACGACAAAAGTGACTGAGAAAGAGTAGGCAGTGTCGTTCATAAGGTTGATGAACGACAAAATGATTACAAACTACAAAATTACTAATTTTCCACCATTAAAAATTTTAGGTTGTTCAGATCTATTTATCATTTCATATTCTTTTCTACAAAACATACAAAATACACACTAGATTTTCCTACATTGTGTAGGTACAATCCCCTTCGAGCGACGGCTATAATTAACTTATAGAAGTTGATAAAGAGATTGGGGATGAGATGAGATGGCAATTCAAACAATTGGTGTGGTTGGTGCTGGATCGATGGGAGCAGGTATTGCGAATCTAGCAGCTATGAATAAGTTTAACGTGATTTTAAATGATATTGAGGAGCGTTTTTTAGATGGTGCTCTTAAACGTATTGATAAGTTTATGAGCAAAAGTGTGGAAAGAGGAAAAATGACTGAAGAGCAAAAGCAAGAAGCATTTGCCCGTATTCAAACAACTACTAGCTTGGAAGAAATGAGTGGAGCGGATGTGGTGATTGAGGCAGTTTTAGAGGATCTCTCATTAAAGAAAGAAGTATTTTCAAAGCTTGATAATATTGTGAACGAAAATTGCATTTTAGCTACAAATACTTCGTCCATGTCTATTACTGAGATTGCTTCTGCAACGAACCATCCAGATCGTGTGGCAGGGATGCATTTCTTTAATCCAGCACAACTCATGAAGCTTGTTGAGGTAGTTCGTGGATATAAGACAAGTGACGAAACAATTGAAGAATTGAAAGCGTTATCTAAACAATTATCAAAAGAACCAGTAGAAGTAAAGAAAGATTCTCCTGGGTTTATCGTAAATAGAATTATGATTCCACAATTTATTGAAGCAATTAAGCTATTGGAGGAAGGTGTTGCTTCAGCTGAGGATATCGATAAGGCGGTAACGTTAGGATTGAACTACCCAATGGGACCTTTCACTCTTCAAGATTATGCAGGAGTTGAGATTGGTTACCATGTGATGGAGTATTTTAAAGAAGAATTTAATGATAACCATTTTGCTCCACCACAATTATTAAAGCAGTTAGTGAGAGCAGGAAGACACGGTAAGAAAACAGGTGCAGGATTTTACGATTACGAATAATAAAGGGGGACGTAATGATGACTTATGAATTTTTATTATGTGAAATTGAAGAAAATGTAGCGGTGGTAACGATTAATAGACCACCTGTAAATCCATTGAACACGGTTGTTTTCCAAGAACTTTCAACGTTATTTGATGTACTGGATGCAGATGATGAAGTGCGTGCCATCATTCTAACTGGTAGCGGTGAGAAAGCGTTTGTGGCAGGAGCTGACATCAACGAAATGGCTAGTCTTGATCTTGTTGGTGTTAATAAAATGAACAAAGTATCTAGAACTGTTTTTTCTAAAATTGAACAAACGACAAAGCCTGTTATTGCTGCACTTAATGGGTTAGCACTTGGTGGAGGCTTAGAGCTTGCTCTTGCATGTGATCTGCGAATTAGTTCAGATCGAGCAAAATTTGCTTTTCCTGAGGTTGGTTTAGGAATCATCCCTGGTGGTGGGGGAACACAGCGATTACAAAAAATCGTTGGGCAAGGAATAGCAAAGGAACTTCTTTACTTTGGTGATATGTTTGATGCAAATAGAGCACTAGAATTACGGATTGTTAACAAAGTAGTTCCTGCTGAAGAGGTACTTAGTGCAGCAAAAGAATGGGCAAAGAAATTGGCACAAAAACCTCCTGTTGCGCTTCAAATGGTGAAAACAGCGGTAAACGTTGGTGGAAATACTGACTTAGAATCCGGACTTATCATTGAAAGTACGTGCTTTGGAAATGCTTTTTCAACTCAAGACAGAGTCGAGGGACTTCAAGCTTTTGTGGAGAAAAGAAAACCTTTTTATACAGGGAGATAAGAAACACCATCACTAAAAAATGAGGTGAAATACCATGAAAGATATTGTGATTTTAGAAGGAGCAAGAACACCATTTGCCGAGATTTCCGGATCATTTCGTGAGATTACCGCAACTGACTTGGGCGCAATTGCAGCCACAGAAGCATTACAAAGAGCAAAAATCACTGGTGAGGATGTTGATCAAGTAGTTTTTGGAAATGTTCAGCAATCAAGTAAAGACGCTCATCTATTAGCAAGACATGTAGGGTTAAAGGCAGGGACACCGATTGATGTTCCTGCTCTGACAATTAACCGCTTATGTGGAACTGGTCTTGAATCGGTTTTAACGGCAGCACGCTATATTTTAACAAATGAAGCAAATGTAGTGTTAGCTGGTGGAACAGAAAGCATGAGTCAGGTGCCTCATGTTATTCGAGGAATGAGGTGGGGAAGTCAGCTTGGTGCACCAGTTGTAGAGGATTGGGTATGGGATGGTCTTTATGATACCTACGGAGATTGCACGATGGGAGAAACAGCCGAAAATCTTGCAGCAAAATACAATGTGACAAGAGAAGAAGTAGATCAACACGCACTCTCAAGTCATGAACGTGCATTGGCAGCAAGAGAAAAGGGCTATTTACAGGAAGAAATTGTTCCTGTAACGGTCAAGGGACGAAAAGGTGATAAAGTGATTTCAGAAGATGAACATGTTCGTCACACGAGTATGGAACAGCTTTCTAAATTAAAACCACGATTTGTTGAAAACGGTGTGGTAACACCAGGAAATGCAAGTGGAATGGTAGATGGAGCTGCTGCAATAGTTATAGCATCAGGTGATTATGCGGCTGAACGTGGCTTAAAACCAATTGCTCGTTTAGTTTCTTGGGAAGTTGTCGGTGTTGAGCCTAAGTATATGGGAATTGGTCCTGTTCCAGCTATTCAAGGTGCTTTGAAAAAAGCAAATATGAAACTAGAAGATTTAGATTTAATTGAAATTAACGAGGCCTTCTCAGCACAGTATCTAGCTTGCCAAAAGGTGTTAGGATTTGATTTGGAAATTGGAAATGTTAATGGTGGAGCGGTTGCGATTGGACACCCATTAGCTGCAAGTGGAACAAGGATTTCAACGTCCCTCATTTATGAATTAAGAAGAAGAAACAAAAAATACGGTGCTTCCGCAGTTTGTATCGGTGGCGGTCAAGGAATTGCAGCTGTTTGGGAAGCATTATAATTGTTTGTCAGAAAAGAAATATTTTAAATTTTCAAGGAAATGAAAGCGTTGTATCGAATGTTATATATGTGAATTTACATCAAATTTTAAGGATATATACCCTTATAATATAGTAATTTCTTTATCTATCACTTGTTAAGACCTTAGAAACAAGGGAGAGGGATGCTAGTCATGAATCATAAAGAAGATCAAATGACCTTGTATGGTTTACTAAAAAGGACAGCTACCCAGTATGGTGAAAAAGAGGCCATTTACGACTTAAAGAATCGAGTTAGATACTCTGACTTATTAAAAGACGTGGATTGTATTGCAACAGGCTTAAGGGCTAAGGGAATAAAGAAAGGTGACCGAATTGCTGTTGCATTACCTAATTTTTATGAAACGGCCATTATCTTCTTTGCTGTCGCAAAACTGGGGGCTGTACTTGTACCTTTTAATCCTAAATATAAAAAGCATGAAGTGAATTTTATTCTAAAAAACTCTGAACCTAAAATTCTTTTTGCAACGGAAGAATTTGAAGAAAACATTGGATTCAAAGAAATTCTTTATCTTGTACCAGAAGTGATTACAGTAAAATGCAAGCTGGAAGGTCTTCCATCGTATGATGAATTACTTGTAAATTATGAAAGTGACGTAGAAGAAGCAGAAATTGATACGAATAACGATGTTAATTGTATTTTATATACCTCTGGAACAACCGGTGTTCCAAAAGGAGTCATGATTACGCATCGAAGTGTTGTGCAATCAGCAAACACAATAAAAAGGCAACTATTTTGTACAGAACAAGATGTATTTGTAATTGCAGCACCATTTTTTCACATCTTTGGTATGGCGATTAATCTCTATTGTGCAATATCATCAGGAGCGCGAATGGTGTTGCAAGAAAAATTCCAGCCACAACAAATGTTAGAGTTAATCCAACAAGAAAAGGTAACAATCAAACAAGGTGTTCCAACCATGTTTATTAAAGTATTGGAAGCAGAAAATATTAATCAATATGATCTGTCTTCCTTAAGAGCAGGAATCGTAGGGGCTTCTGCTATTTCACCAGCAAAAATGAAGGAAATTAGAGAAAAAATGGGGATTAACCTTTGTCAATCCTATGGAATTACAGAAACTGTTTCAGTGACAATGACACCATACGATGATGAAGAAAAAAATATCTGTGAAACTGTCGGTAGGCCAATTCCTGGTGTGAAATTAAAAATAGTGGATGATCAAAGAGAAGCGGTTCCAATTGGTGAAGTTGGCGAGATTGCAATCAAAAGTTTTGGGATGATGAAAGGCTATTATAAGCTGCCTGAGCAAACGGCCCATGTATTGGATGATGAAGGATGGTTCTATACTGGTGATTTAGGCAAATTAAATGAACAAGGTTATTTAACATTTGTTGGTAGGAAAAAAGAAATGATTATTCGAGGTGGCTTCAATATTTACCCACAAGAAATTGAAGGTGTATTAATGAAGCATCCGAAAATTGCTGAAGCAGCTGTGGTCGGACTTCCAGATGAAACACTAGGTGAGATTGTTTGTGCTGTCATTCGGTTAAAAGATGGAAAAACATGCACAGAAGAGGAACTGAAAGACTATTTAAAAGAACAGCTTGCTATCTATAAATTGCCTGGGAAAGTAATTTTCACAAAGAACTTTCCAGTAACAGCTAGTGGGAAAATTCAAAAGCTAAAGCTACGAGATCAATTGGCAGGGGAAATAAGTCGCCCTGTCTAAAGTGAAAGAGGGGCCTTTATATGAAAAACAACTATGATATTAAGGTGAGATGGGGAGATACAGATGCTGCAGGTATCGTATTTTATCCCAATTTTTATAAATGGATGGATGAGGCAACACATGAATATTTATCAGCCATAGGATATCCATCTTCCAAGTTATTCCAAGAACAACAAATAGGATGTCCGATTCTTGAGGCAAATTGCCAATTCAAACAACCTCTTTTATTTGAAGATTCTGTTAGAATTCAAAGCACAGTTCAGGAAATTCAAAATAAAGTTTTTAAAATTAGTCATGTGTTCTTAAGAGGAGAAAAAGAAATAGCAAAAGGATATGAAGTTCGTGCTTGGACTTCTTTTAAAGAAAAGCCAAAAGCACAGCCAATTCCGGAAGAAGTTCGAGCAAAAATGCTACAACCTGATCAGCCTGTGGAGGTTTAAAATATGCTCAGGGAAAAAAAGAAACAGCATTATTTAACGAATGATGTTGAAGTTGATGAAGTATTTATCCCAGAGGATTTTAATCAGGAACATGAAATGATTAAAGACTTAGTTGAGAAGTTTGTTGTGAAAGATGTAAGACCATCCCTAGAAAAAATAGAAAATCAGCAATTTGATGAAACGGTACGACTGATGAAAGAGGCTGGTGCACTCGGATTAATTAGTGCAGATATTCCAGAGGCTGTTGGAGGTCTAGGTCTTGGTAAAGTCTCCGCAACGATACTTTCAGAAAAGATGGCACCTGCTCGTTCTTTTGCGATAACATTTGGCGGGCAAACTGGGATTGGTGCTCTTCCGATTGCTTATTTTGGAACAGAGAAGCAAAAAGAAAAATACTTACCAGACATTTTAACAGGTGATCTTATTACAGCTTACGCATTAACAGAGCCTGGAGCTGGAACTGATGCTATGAATATAAACACAACAGCAGCTCCTTCTGAATGCAATCGTTACTATATTTTGAATGGAGAAAAGCAGTGGATTTCAAACGCTGGTTTTGCGGGTCTTTTTATCGTGTTTGCAAAAGTGGAGGTAGACAGGTTTACTGCCTTTATCATAGAAAAAAACTTCGATGGAGTATCTATTGGTCCAGAGGAAAAGAAAATGGGGCTAAAGGGATCTTCTACTTGTTCGATTATTTTAGACAATGTGAAGGTTCCTAAGGAAAATATTATTGGTGAAATTGGAAGAGGGCATATCATTGCACTTAATGTCTTAAATCTAGGACGACATAAAATAGCTGCCACATCACTTGGAACAGCCAAGCATGCGATTGAGTTAGCGGTCACTTATGCCAATCAGCGAAAACAATTTGGCAAGCCACTCTCTAGTTTTCATTTAATTAAAGATAAAATTGCCGATATGGTGATCAAAACATATGTAAATGAAAGTGCTATCTATCGAACAGCAGGATTGCTAGAAATTTCTTTTAGCCAATTAGCTGATCAAGACGATATTGCAAAAGCAATAAGCAATTTGGCGGTTGAATGCTCTATCAATAAGGTGATGTCAACAGAAACACTAGATTTTGTTGTAGATGAAGCCCTTCAAATGCATGGAGGCTACGGATACATGGCCGAATACGAAATTGAGACATTATATCGTGATTCCAGAATCACTCGTATTTTTGAAGGGACAAACGAAATTAATCGATTAAATATAGCCTTAACATTACTGAAAACGTATGAAAAACCAATTGAGAAAACAAGAGCACAAGATGGAATTCTTATAGAAGAAAAGCAAACTCTTCATCTATTAAAAAATTTGTATCATGCTATGATTTTTTCCATACAAAAGTATAATTTAAGCAAGTTAAATGAAGAACAAGAAGTTGCTGCATTCCTTGCTGACCTTGTTTCAAGTATCTATGCAATTGAGAGTGCGATATTAAGAACAGAAAAGGTGATTAAATTATCTGGCTTCGATAGAAACCAACAAAAACTCGATTATACGATATTGTACACACATGAACAATCACAGCAATTAGCGATAAGAGCATTAAACCTTTTGCCACATTTAGGTGATGAAGAATCGTTATCCCAACTTGCATGCCGACTTGTGAGAAGTAGTCAGAAGGATTTTGTGAAGATAAAACGCAGGATTGCTGACATCATTATAAAAGAAGAAAAATATAGATCGTAATCCTAAATAGGGAGAGTGAATGAAGATGGCAAAAAACGATGTGTTTGTAAAAGAAGAATTGGATCAGTATTACGATGGCATGAAGAAGCAACATTTAGGACCACTTTGGTATGACCTCGGACATATGGTTACAAAGGAGCCTGTTCATGATGTTGAACCATATTTGTGGAAATGGACGACAATCCGAGAATATGTGTTAAAAGCCGGTGAATTACTTGAACCAGGAAAAGATGCTGAGCGACGCGTTGTTTATTTACAAAATCCAAGTTTATTAAAACGAGGTCTTGTAGGTTATGGTACTCATACACTTTACGCTGGTATTCAATTGCTTTTACCAGGTGAAAGTGCACCATCACATCACCATTCACAGTCAGCAATTCGCTTTGTTATTGAAGGAGAAGGAGCATATACAGCCGTTAATGGTGAGAAAACATATATGGAGCGCGGAGATATGATTTTAACTCCGGCATGGACATGGCATGAACATAAACACGAAGGAACGGAGCCGATGTTTTGGCTTGATGGATTAGATGTTGGACTAGTGAAAACAATGGCTGCCTCGTTTTTTGAACCATATGAAGAAGAAACCTATCCGATGGAAGCACCTGAAAATTATTCAACAAAGCAATTTTCAATGGGTGCATTTAAGAAGCTCAATGAATCAAAGGAGCCTGGTTATCCTTCGCCAATCTTTGGATATAAGTTTGATCGAGTGAAGTATTTATTAGATGAAATGACAGAAGCAGATAACGATCCTTTTGATGGCTATGCGATTGAATATATTAACCCAACAACAGGAGGCTCTGCAGATTCTCGAATTGGAACGATGATGCAAAAGCTTAAATCTGGTCAACAAACAAAAGCACATCGACATGTGCATAGTGCCATCTTCCATGTTCTAGAAGGCTCAGGTTATACAGTAATTAATGGTGAGAAGTTTGAGTGGGAAAAAGGTGACTTTTTTATCTTACCTCCATGGAGTTTACATGAACATGTGAACACTGGAGAAAGTGATGTATTTTTGTTTTCGTTTAATGACAAACCTGTTATGGAAAAATTAGACCTTGAGTACAGTGAAGTATACAAAGAAAATGATGGACATCAAATTGTGGAAAAGGTATTCGTACCGGATAACACATTATAAGATAAGGAGGTAGCCTGGAATGAAAATCGCAATTTTTAATGAGAATTTACTTGGAATTGTTCAAGGAAATCACATCATTGATGTATCAAATGCAGTGGAATGGAAGCCGTCTAATCCAGGTGAATCCTTTCAACGCCTTATTGAAAACTTTGATGTGTTGAAAGGAAGAATAGAGGATGCCTTAGCAACGAGTACAGCATATCCTTTATCTAGTGTTAAACTTCATTCACCTGTACCATCCACAAAGAAAATTTGGGCTGCGCCAGTTAACTATAAAAACCATCAAATTGAAATGAATAAAATGTTTAATAATGCCCCGAGAACAATAGAAGATTTGGCATTATTTCTAAAATCTCCTGAATCACTATCAGGACCGACAGACCCGATTATTCTTCCTTTTAAAGACCGTCGAACAGATCATGAAGCAGAGCTTGGCTATATTGTTGGTAAAAGAGCGAAAAATGTAAAAGCAGAAGATGCGAAAAACTATATTTTTGGTTATTTTGCTCTGCTAGATATATCAATTAGAGGAAATGAAGAGAGAACATGGAGAAAGTCGTTTGATACGTTTACACCAATTGGTCCATGGATTGTCACTGCTGATGAAATTGAAGATCCTAATGATTTAAAAATGACTTTGTGGGTAAATGATGAAATACGTCAGGATGGCAGTACAAAGCATTTAATTTATGATTGCTATAAGTGCTTTGAGCTGGCTTGTAACAATATGACACTAAATGCTGGAGATATTATCGCAACAGGTACTCCAGAAGGCGTTGGTCCAATTGAGCATGGAGATAAGGTAAAGATTGAAATTGAACAAATTGGTGGATTTGAAGTAAATGTTTGTCACGCAGTTGAGAAAATAGAATGCTAGTTTTGAGGGCTCATGGTAGATAGATCTTCTGCTATGAGTCTTTTTTATGGGCGATAATAAAGTGAATTTGTTTAGAAGAATTATTTAATAGAGTTTTAGAAAAAAACTATTTTCTTGTTCCGTATAGAAGAACAAAAGGATAAGAATATTCACTTCAATTTCTTATAATCAAGACAAGAAGAAAACATTTTAATTAAAGGGGAGAAGGAAATGTCAAATAGAAAGAAATGTGATGTGATCGTTGTTGGTGCTGGTCCGGTTGGACTTGTTGCAGGTCTTGCTTTGCAAAAAAAAGGTATTTCTTCAGTTGTTATGGAAGCAGAGCCATATGGACGTGCCCGACCTGGGAGTCGTGCCATTTATTTGCATAGTGCCACGTTAAAGCTTTTAGAAGAAACATCAAAAGGACTTGGTTTTACACTAGCAAGAAACGGGATTATATGGCCGGTAAAAAGAACCTTGTACAAAGGTAAAGAAGTGTATGTGCGTAATTATGGAGTAACAAATAACAAAGATCCTCATAAACTTCCGCATTTTACTGCACTTCATCAAGATGAAATTGAAAAACATATTTATGAAGAATGCTTGGAAGCTGGTGTTGAATTTTGTTGGGATTCACCTGTGGATACATTGGAAATTGGGAAAGATCGTGTGATTTTAACAACAAAATCAGGTGAAGAATGGGAAGCTAAATACATTATTGGTAGTGACGGGGCTCGTTCTGTTGTCAGAGAGCAGGCTGGCTTAAAGTTTGAAGGTCCAAGAACAAATGATACTTTCCTTGTAGTCGATGTTAAAGAAGACGAGGAAAATCCTCTTCCTCTTGAGAGAACATTCCATTATCAACACCCTGCAATGGGAGGACGTAATGTGATGTTTGTTCCTTTTAAAGGAGGCTGGCGTGTGGATCTTCAATTATTGGAAAATGATAATCCTGAAGAGTTTTCTGATCTTGAAGGAGTAAAAAAGTGGCTGCCAAAAGTAATGGATTCAAAATACGCAGAAAGAATTACTTGGGTATCAACATATCGTTTCCATCAGGTTGTTGCTAACTCGTTTACTGATGAAAAACATAGAGTTCTTCTTGCTGGTGAAGCGGCTCATTTATTCGCTCCATTTGGTGCTCGAGGTCTAAACTCAGGAGTGCCGGATGCACTGTTAGCTGTTCGGGGAATTGAAAAAGCCTTAAAAGCTAGTACTGAACAAGAGCGAACAGAAGCAATTGAAGCGGTGGCTAATGAACGAAGAATTGCAGCAATGTGGAACCGTGACGGCTCAAGCACAGCTCTACATCATTTACAGGGAAATGCCCCTGATATGAGTATGAAGCGTGAATTAGCTGCATCACTTGTATCAATTATTCCTAGATTGGGACGTTGGTTAGATGAAGGTCCTTATGGCCCTAAATTTGGACCACCTGAATTAACAACAAAATATTAAGAGTATCCAATTGAAGGGAGCAGAAGATACATGGCTGAAATCATAAATGTTGCAGATGTTGATTCGCAGGCAACCATTGATACAATGATCAAGAGATTACAACATATTAAATGGGGGAAGAAGGCTGGGCAGCAAAACCTGGAGGCAGAGGAAAAAGTCATCGAATTTATGGATTATCTTGATGTGAATTCTTATGAAATAAAGTGGTTATCAATGAAAGAGGTACCAGACACAATAGGACGACTTACCTTTGAAGGAAGTGAAATGTGGGAAGCTTTAAAAGGAATTCCAGATGAGTTGAGCTGCAAAATTAAGGAGGCTGGACACGAGAAGTACCTTTTGGAAATAGGTGATATAGTGCCGGAACTAATCTTTCATGGTGCTTACTCACATCTGTTTCAGCAATTTGAAGACAAGAAAACCATTGAATACCTGGTTGGCTTAGCTATGTATGTGAGCGTAATGGTATGCACAGCAGAGCTAGCAGGAGAAACAAACATCTTTTTACCAATTATTGAATTAGTAGAGGCTGGGCACCTTCCCATTGGACCAGCGGGAAATACATTTTACCTACTATAAATACTAGAATAACCAATAACCATCCAGTGATAAACTGCTGGATGGTTTATTTAAAGTAACCCAGCATTTCAGAAATCTGACTCCCTGCTGCTTTTATTTTATCAATGAATAGTGGATATTTATCCTCTGTAATTCGAGACATTGAGCTAATAATTGAAACAGAAGCTACTACGTTTTCGGTATGATCATAAATAGGTGCAGCGATTCCTACAAAGTCTTTGTAAAAATGGTTGGGTGTAATGGCATAGCCTTTTTTTCTAATTTTACTCATTTCCTCTCTAAGTTCCTTTGGGTCTGTTAGTGTGAACTCAGTGTAAGAGTAAAAAGTTTTCTTTAAAAAGCTGTTTATCACCTTTTGTTTTTGAAACGCCATAATTGCTAACCCTTCACTTGTACAATGAATAGGATTTTTCCTCCCCATATATGTTAAAAGTCTTTCAGGCTGATCACATTCTTTTCGAAATAAATAAACTACATCATTATCTTCGAGAAGACATATATGAGCGGTTTCCCCTAACTCATCTACAAGATTATCTACGATAGGTTGTGCCTCAAGATAGAGATCTCTATGACTAAACACAACACCACCTAGTGTGAGGAGAGATAGCCCTAAACGATAATGATTTGTTTTTGGATTTTTAGATAAAAAACCCTCATAAACTAGCTCCGAAATTAATCGATGTGTAGTGCTCTTTGGTAAATCAATGAGCCTCGCAATTTCTGTTACACTTAATTCTTCTTGTCCCTTTTTGAACAAACGTAATATTCTCATTGCATTTTTAACTGATGATAAGATGGCTTTTGCAGGGGTATCCTTATTCATTAAGCTCCACACCTTTTTCAAGAATATCTTCCTCTTATTATACAAAAAAGAATGGGTTTCCTCTATTTAACAAAGGAATTATTATGCTTTTTAGTGAATTGATAGATAAGAGTAAAAATGTAAGAGAATAAAAGAGTGGAGTGAGTGTATGAAGGAGAAGAGAGACTCATCTCTAGCAAATGCTTTGAGTATTTTAAAAGGTTTTACAATGGATCATCCTGAACAAGGGGTAACAGATGTTGCGAAGAATTTGGGGCTAAGTAAAAGTACCGTTCACAGGCTTCTTGCCTCTATGGCAAGTGAAGGCTTTGTTTATAAAAACCCTCGTTCAAATCGTTATAGCTTAGGAACATCTGTATTAACCTTAACAAATCTTGTGAGTTCACAGTTACCGATTTTAAATGAATCAGTTCCTGTTTTAAATATGTTAACGGAAAGAACAGGTGAATCATCACATCTTGGGATTCTCGAAGATCATCATATGATTTACCTTCAAAAGGTTGAGTGTGATAACCCGACATCACTGTTCACACATATCGGTAAAAGACATCCAATTCATGCAACAAGTATTGGTCAAGCTATTCTAGCCTTTTGGGAGCAGGATGAAAGACACCAGTTTTTGCCGGAGAAGTTGGAATGTTATACAACTAATACAATAACCTCCCAAGAAAGTTTATACGAAAAGTTAAATCTTATTAAAGCAGAGAAATATGCTGTATGTGACCAAGAATTACAGGAACAAGTGATGGCGATTGCGGCACCGATCTTTAATGAGAAGGGAAATGTGTTGGCAGCCATTAATATTGTCGGGCCGGCAAATCGGATGAAAAGTAAGTTGAAAAGTCATAGATTAATTGAAGAAGTTGTTCGATCAGGAGAGAAAATAACGGAATTAGTAAGGGTGCGAAAATTAAAAAATCGTTACAAAAGCTGAGTAGTACATGCTCAGCTCAGACTGTAGACAAACTCAAGAAAATTGAGTTTGCTTACAGTCTTTTTTAATTTAAACTTGTATTAAGAAAATCTTGAGGTGATAAATATGCTTTCGAAACATAATTCCATACAACGAGATCAAATTGAAATGATCGCTTTAGATCAACTTGTACCAGCGGACCATTTGGTTCGCAAAATAGAGGCTGCGATTGATTTCTCTTTTATTTATGACTTAGTGGAAGATATGTATTCTGAAGTAGGCCGCCCGAGTATTGATCCAGTCATTCTGATTAAACTAACCTTCATTCAATATACCTTCGGTATTCGTTCGATGCGTAAGACAATTGAAGAGGTTCAAACAAACATGGCCTATCGATGGTTCTTGGGCTATGGTTTCCATGATAAAGTACCGCACTTCTCTACCTTCGGGAAAAATTACGAACGTAGATTTAAAGATACAGATATATTTGAACAAATATTCTATCGTATATTAAAGAGTGCTGCAGAGAAAAACCTTATTAGTGCAGAACACATATTCATTGATTCTACTCATGTAAAAGCTAGTGCTAATAAGCATAAATTTCAAAAGAAGGTCGTACGGAAAGAAACAAGAGCTTACCAAGAGCGTCTTCAAGAAGAGATTAATCAAGATCGTGAAGATCATGGGAAAAAGCCTTTTCCACCAGATAAGTTTGACAAGGCAGAATCAAAAGAAATCAAGGAAAGTACAACTGATCCAGAAAGTGGTTACTACGTTAAAGACGAACGCACAAAACAGTTTGCCTATTCATTTCACGCAGCAGCAGATCGCAAAGGTTTTGTATTAGGCGTGGATGTTACACCAGGTAATATTCATGACAGTCAAATGTTAGAGCCATTGGTTGAAGATGTAAGCGAGATAATAGGAAAACCAAATGCTGTTGCTGCAGATGCTGCTTATAAGACTCCAGCGATTACAAAGTACTTAATAGAAAACAATATTATTCCAGCAGTACCTTACACAAGACCACGTACAAAAGATGGATTCTTCCGAAAACATGAATATGTTTATGATGAACACTTCGATTGTTACTTATGTCCAGCTGGGGAAATCTTGAAATACTCTACAACAACTAAAGAGGGATATAGAGAGTACAAATCTCCAAAGCACATTTGCGCAACGTGTCCATTATTGGCTCAATGTACAGAGAGTAAAGATCACCAAAAAGTGGTGACTCGCCATATCTGGCAAGAATATGTAGAAGAGGCAGACCATCTACGTCATCATCAAGATGTAAAACCGATATATGCAAAACGGAAAGAAACAATTGAACGTGTATTTGCGGATGCCAAAGAAAAGCATGGGATGCGTTGGACAACTTTGAGGGGACTCAAAAAATTGACAATGCAGGCGATGCTTACTTTTGCTGCCATGAACTTAAAGAAGATGGCCAACTGGACTTGGAAAGGTCCAGTAATAGTATAATATAGAGACTCGAAGAGTCTCTTTTTCATAAAAGTTGAACGAAATTAATATAAAATCGCAAAAAGGGTTTGGAATGTTTTACATTCCAAACCCTTTTTGTCGACAGTCTGAGCTGAGTAGTACATGCTCAGCTTTATTTTTTTGATTTTTTCTTATTTGTTCCATATAGAAGAACGATAGAATGTGAACTCAATCTTCACCTCGATATAATATGAGCAAGATAATAACAATTTTTCGATTTGGAGGGAATGAAGTTGAAACTAGTATCGTTTACGAAAGATGGGATATCTCGAATTGGAGCAATAGAGAATGAAAACGTGATTGATTTAAACGCAGCCTATTGTTCCTTACTTGAGTCAGAAGGTAAGGTACGTGCTGAAAAAATTGCTGAAGCGTTTGTTCCAGGTGAAATGACGGAATTTCTACAAGGTGGGTCTGAAAGCATTGAGGAGGCAAAAAAGGCCGCTGCCTATGCGATAAATAATGTTGAAGTAAAGGGACGTAAGCTTGTATATTCCGTTTCTGATGTGAAAATTGAAGCACCTGTACCTGCTCCTGGTAAAATGATTTGCGTTGGTCATAACTACCGTGAACATATTTTAGAAATGAAACGTGAACTACCTCCACATCCTGTTGTTTTTGCTAAATTTGCTAATACAGTTGTTGGACCTCAGGATGATATTCCATTTCATCCAATTTCAGAGCAGTTAGATTATGAAGCAGAATTTGCTTTTGTTATTGGACAACGTGCACGTAATGTTTCACAAGATGATGCTCTAAAATATGTGGCGGGATATACCATTGTAAATGATGTAACGTATCGTGATTTGCAACGTCGAACATTACAGTGGCTTCAAGGTAAGGCAGTAGATGGAAGCGCTCCGATGGGGCCTTGGTTAGTAACAGCGGATGAAATAACAAATCCATCTGGCTTAGATATAGTTTTAACGGTGAATGGAGAAGAGCGTCAACGTTCTAATACTGCGAATCTTGTTTTCTCGGTTCCTTATCTTGTTGAATTTTTATCGAATATCATGACCCTTGAGCCAGGCGATATTATTTTAACCGGTACACCAGGAGGAGTAGGGGTCGCAAGGGATCCACAAGTGTTTTTAAAAGATGGAGACGTTGTTCGTATTGAGGTTGATCAGGTGGGAGTTCTTGAAAATAAAGTGAAACAAACAGCGGAGGTGCCGGTATCATGACCAAAACATTACAAACGAGCGCCATTGAATCTGTTCAACAATCTATTCAGAACATCATTAGCTTAGTAAAGGATCTTTCAGAGAATGAAATTAGATGGAATCCATCAACGGAAGAATGGTCTATTATGCAGATTATTACTCATGTTACTGAAGCCATTCCCTATTGGGTGAAGGAGATTCAACAGATAAAAAAACATCCTGAGCAAACTTGGGGTCGAGGCTTAACAGATGAAACAAGACTGAAAACAGTGTCGGAGGAAAATGTAAACAGTCTGCAGGTTTCGGATGTTTTAGATCAACTTGCATCCATTCCAGTTGATGTAGAAGAAACGCTGCAAGCCCTTTCAAGTGAGGATTTAGCAATAATTGCTCCAAGCCGTAACCCACGCTTTGATGGGAAACCAGTTGAGTTTATCGTGAACCACTTGATCGTGGAGCATGTTGAAAAGCACTATCATCAAATTCAGCGCAACTTATCAAAGTTTAATCAGTAAAAGGGGGAGAAGACATGGCTGAAAAGAATGAATTTTTTAACAGTACGATTGTTCAGGATTTTAATAGAGACATAGAGCAATACCATTTAGGACCCTTATGGAATGCAATTCCGGATTTAATGAAGCATACCCCTGAACCACATGCACAGGCTTACTTATGGAAAAGTGAATTATTAATGAAAAAGCTACAGGAAGCTACACAAATTTTCACTCCAGATCGTGGGGGAGAAAGAAGAGCGATTTACTTACAAAATCCAGGTCTAAATTATAGAAAGCCATGGGGCTGGGCATCAACGACTCAAACATTATACGCTGCTGTTCAATTAATACAGCCTGGTGAAACAGCACCATCTCATCGACACGTGCAAAACGCACTTCGTTTTGTCATGGAAGGAGAAGGGGCATACTCCATTGTTCAAGGTGAAAGAATCTTCATGGAAAGAGGAGACTTCTTAACAACACCAAACGGCCTTTGGCACGGTCACGGACATGAAGGGGATAAACCAATGATCTGGATGGACTGTCTTGATATTCCAACAATCTACTATCTTGGTGGAACATTCTTTGAACCATACCCAGATCGTATCGAGCAGCCTAGTCTTCCAGATAACTATAGTTCACAACGTTATGAAGGTGGCATGGTTCGCCCAATTTCTGATCGTTATTCGAAAAAGGCTCCTTTAGGATCCTATAAATGGCAAGGAACAGAGTCAGCAATTAATGGCTTAAGCCGATTTGAGCCAGATCCGTATGATGGCTATGCAGTTGAGTATATTAACCCTTCAAATGGAGACACGGCATGTCCTACCATTGCAGCCTGGATGCAGAAGCTTCCTGCTGGATTTAAAGGAAAAGCACACCGACATACACATGCCTCTATATATCACGTTCATGAAGGTGAAGGGTATACAATTATCAACGGCGTTCGATTTGATTGGTCAAAAGGAGACTTCTTTGTTATACCAAACTGGGCGTTACACGAGCATGTTGCTTCAAGTGATAGTTATTTATTCTCAACAAATGATTTACCAATTATAGAGAAGTTCGGGTTAGAGCGTAAACAAGAGTATGATAAGAATAATGGATATCAGACGATAACTGGTGAGTTTACTCCGGTTTTAGGATAATTTAATATTGTTGGAATGTAGAAGAGATAAGAGGCTTACAATAAAAATGTAAGCCTTTTATTCATTTTATGACATAAACAAATTAAAGGGTATTTATGGATTTAATAGAATTCATATGTAACTGAATCAAATTCATATTTTACAAACTGTTACCAAAATGTATAACTTAAAGATTACTAACTGAAAGGTGAATGATAGAGTGAATGTTACATCTTTTTTCTCTGAAAATATAAAAGCTGCACTAAAAAACGATCCACCTGGAGAATGGATGCCCAACCTTCCAGAGAATTGTATTCGACTAAGCTCTGGCTACCCAACTCCTGACTTAATGCCAGTTGATGAAATGAAGGATGCTGTAGCCAGCCTGCTTGATGAGGAGAAGGATTTACCACTTCATTATTTAGGAAGTCCCAAGATGGACAAACTGAGGGAGCAAATTCAACAAAGATTACTAGAGCGTGGGATAGATGTATCGGCTAATGAGCTTTTAGTTACATCTGGAGCTTGTCAGGCAATTGATCTTATTGCCCGTATACTCATTGATGAGGAAACATTAGTTATGACAGAATCTCCAACTTACATGGAGGCTTTAGAAATTTTTAAAAACTATACCCAACATTTTTTGACGATTCCCCTAGATCAAGATGGTATTCAAACAGATGTGCTAGAAGATATGCTTGCTGATAGAGTTAGGGAAAAGCTTACCCTTCCGCGATTTTTATATACAATTCCAACATTTCAAAATCCTACAGGAACGACTCTATCGCAAGAACGCAGAGAACATTTACTGAGACTTGCGAGCACCTATAATTTTCTTATTTTAGAGGATGATGCATATGGAGAGCTAAGCTTTCATTCGAGTCCAAAAACGCTAAAAGCAATGGATAAAGAAAATCGTGTTTTACATGTTGGATCACTATCAAAGGTCGTTTCACCAGGAATGCGAGTTGGCTGGGTTGCTTGTGATGCTGAATTTATAAATGCTTTATTTTGGTTTAAAAAAGACCTTGAGCATCCTTTTTCTCAGGCTGCTATGGCTTCTTTTCTAGAAAAAGTAGATTACCAAAAAAGACTGTCTGTTTTAAGGGAAACTTACAAGGTTAAGTGTGATGTTTTACTTTCTTCCCTGCAACAGCACCTTCCTGAGTCAGTGTCCTGGTATGTACCTGAAGGAGGTTATTTTGTATGGGTGAAAATTCCAGGTGTTGATACAGGAAAATTGTTAGAAAAGGCTTTAGATGAGGGTGTGTCTTATATTCCTGGGAAATTCTTTTTCCTAGAGCAACATGAAGGAAGCGAGTTTTTACGTCTTTCTTTTAGCTATGAAGATGAGAGCGAGATCAAGGCCGGGATTAAGAAACTTGGTAAGGTAGTAAAATCGGTTTTGTAGAAAGTGATATTCAATAATGAATAATTATTTATTATTGAATAATAAGAGGAAGGGTTAAATCAAAAAACATTCCTCTAGTACTTAACTGGTAAATAGAGTAGGTCAACCTTCAAATTAACGATTGGAGCTTAATAAACTGTCTTGGCACAGCTTTTGCATAGTTATTTATAGCAGTTTATTCACGTAATGAAAGGTGGACGTACATTATGGAATTAGAAAAGAAGATACTATTAGAAGAGGAACCTGAATCTTCTTCCTACCAAATGAGAGATAAAATGAAATTCATCATTCCATCTCTTTTAGGATTATTGTTATTTTTAATTCCTGTTCCTTACCAGGGAAAATGGACAATCGGTGTTGGAATTTTAGCAGAAGGATTACAAGCCATCCTGACTCCTTATTTACCTCAATTTATGACAGGTATATTGGTCTTATCAGTTCTATTTTCTGTTATAGCCAAAGCGTTTAAACCAAATTGGATTTTGCAATCTTCCTTTTTACAAACTTTATTTTATGTAAGTGGCTTTTGGCTGACAATGAGAATTTTGGGTGCTGTTTTTGCTATTTTAACGTTAACGAAAGTAGGACCTGAATTTATTTGGTCAGATTTGACGGGTGGAACGGTTCTTTTTTCTTTAGTGCCAGTTCTCACAACATGGTTTTTATTTGCTGGGTTATTAATGCCTTTGTTACTAGACTTTGGTTTAATGGAATTTATCGGTTCAACTTTACGTAAATTCATGCGTCCGTTATTTAAGTTACCGGGTCGTTCTTCGATTGATGCAATTGCATCATGGATGGGAAGTGGTACTGTTGGGGTTTTGATTACAACAAAGCAGTATGAGGAAGGATTTTACTCAAAACGTGAAGCGGCTGTTATTGCGACAAACTTTTCGGTAGCATCCATTGCCTTTAGCTTAGTTGTTATTAGTTTTATTGGTTTAGATCACATGTTTGTCCAATTTTACACATGTGTTGTTGTGGCAGGCTTAGTTGCAGCTGTGATTTGTCCAAGAATACCACCTTTATCAAGAAAAGCTGATACGTACTATGAACCTGTGGGGAAACAAATTGCTGAGGATGTACCAGAAGGGGTTTCAAGGTATCGATGGGGATTTAACAAAGCAGTTGAAAAAGCTAGTAAAATTGAAGGTGCAAAAGGTGTTATCGTTAGTGGTGCGCAAAATGTAGTTGATATTTGGTTTTCTTTAATCCCACTTGTTATGGCCCTAGGAACACTAGCACTTGTGTTAGCTGAATTCACGCCGATTTTTCATTATTTAGCATATCCATTTGTACCAATTCTGGACTTATTACAGCTACCTGAAGCGAAGGAAGCCGCTCCTGCAATGCTTGTTGGCTTTGCAGATATGTTTTTACCTGCTGTAGTTGGAAGTGGTATTGAAAGTGAAATAACTCGCTTTGTTATCGCAGCTATTTCATTAACACAGTTAATCTATATGTCAGAGGTTGGGATTCTTTTAATTAAATCTAAGATTCCTCTTAATTTCTTGGAATTATTTATTATCTTTTTACAAAGAACAATTATTACATTGCCGATTATTGCTGTAATGGCGCATGTGTTCTTTTTCTAGGACAGCTATTTATGAATTTATGAGCACATTTCTTAATAGGGGATGTGCTTTTTAATACCTCTGAAACAATTAATCTGGCATATTTTCTCCCAAACTCATTGAAATATTTATCATATTTTCCAATACTAGCATTATGCTAGGAAAATATAGTATGATAATAAATAAAATTCAGATAATTGGTGAAAAGCGATGATTACTTATGAAAGCTTCTTTCTTATTATTCTCTTTAGTATAATTGGCCCTGTTTTTGGGTTTCTTGCATTGATTTTTTATAACTTATATGAAAAACAAGTTAGTCTCCTACAGGTTGAGAACCGTCAGATTACCTTGGAAAAAGAGTTAGAAACTAGTCGCTATATGCAATTAAATCAACAAATTCAACCTCATTTTTTATTCAATTCGTTAAATTCCCTCTACAGTTTGCTTCGATTACAAAAGTATGACAAACTTTCAAAGTCATTTGAGCATATGGTACTGTTTCTACGTTCGAAATATCAGGAAAAAGATTCATTGTATCCTTTGCAGGAAGAGATATCTTACACAGAACATTATCTTGAAATTCAAAAAATCCGCTTTGGTGATAGACTTTCTGTGAATTGGGAAGTAGATCCCGAAAGTGAAAGGGCCTTAATTATCCCTTACCTCCTGCAAACATTAGTAGAAAACGCATTTAAGCATGGACTTGAAGTAATAGAAGATGAATTGATGTTAACAATTTTAATAGAGAAAACAAATTCTCAATCAATTTTACTTCAAGTTAAAGACAATGGACCAGGATTTAACAAGGAATCAATACCTGTTTCAGGAATTGGGTTAAGCAATATAGAGAAACGACTTAACTTACTTTTTGGAGTAGAGGGGCAAATACATATATATTATGAAAATTATGGACATATTTCCGTAGAGTGGCCTTACATAGAGAAAAAAGAAGAAGGGGTGGGTTAGGGTGAGATGTTTATTATTGGATGATGAGCCTTTAGAAATAGAACAATTAGAGCTACTGATACAACGTCATTTTCCAAACTGGCAATTAGAAAAAGCTTATAATGGGACACAAGCTATGAAGATTAT
Organism: Metabacillus sp. YM-086; assembly: GCF_048059995.1. Lineage (NCBI taxonomy): Bacteria > Bacillati > Bacillota > Bacilli > Caryophanales > Bacillaceae > Metabacillus > Metabacillus sp. YM-086. Next base: position 109,630 of record NZ_JBLUOI010000011.1, read on the forward strand.
CGAAAAGCTTGAAAAACATGGAGCAACCCTGGAATTGGCTTTAGTAGATATTAAAATATCAGGGAAAAATGGTTTGGATATTGCAGAGAGAATGAAAGAGAGAATGCCTGGTCTTAATGTTGTCGTTATCTCAGCTTTTCAAGAATTCGAGTATGCAAGAAAATCACTTTCCTTAAAAGCAATCGATTATTTAGTAAAACCAGTCATAGAGAGTGAATTCGTTAAAATTCTTACCAATCTTGTCGAGGAAAATCCTGAGTATGGCATTTCTTCAGAGATTGTTCAAAGAGTTATGACGATTGTAAAAGAACAATACCATCAGCCTTTAAAGCTAACAGAGCTATCGAAGGAGCTTCATATTAATGCAAATTATTTAAGTCGTATTTTTAATGAAGAGGTCGGCATGGCATTTTCTGATTATTTACTTCATTTTAGAATCGAACAGGCAAAAAATTTGTTAAGGAAGCAACGTCATTGGAGTATTCAACGCGTTGCAGAGGAGTGTGGATTTAATAGTCAGCATTATTTTAGTACATCATTTAAAAAAATAATGAGTACCACACCTTTAAAATACAGAAATTCAGCTGGATAATGGGAGATTTTTTATGGAACATCATAAACCAAAGAGCATTACGTTTTTAATTGGTGGTGGGGCATCGGTTAGTCTTATTTTTCTAACAGGGGAAATGGTCATAAGCTATGGCGCTTTAGTAGGTTTGAGTTTAGTATCAGCATTTATCATTATTTGTGCATTATTCATTCCTTTTTTAAAAAAGCAAGAAGTAAGAGAGTCAAGGTTAAGGAAGGTTATTCACTTTTTTTATTTTATTGAAATTTTGTTACTACATGTTTTTATTGCTTCTACCATTCTTGTATCTGTTTTTCATTTTCATATTCTTATAGCCATTATCACTAGTCTTTTATTCACTACAGTGTTAGTCATTTTATCAAGGTATTCTTCTTATATTCCGTCTATTTTCATGATTATTAATTTAACTTTTTTATTCAGTTTAGCCATTTTTTTAACTAATTATATTTATCTTCAAG